>JANQPK010000178.1 GCA_028289505.1 Cyclobacteriaceae bacterium | reverse complement strand
AGAAGTGATTGATTCACTTACCCATATCAATTGAGGCTTTCCAACGCTATATTTTCAGATGCGCCATAGACGATGCAGGGAAGTATCGTGTCACCAGTTTTGTGGTTTTGGATGCGCTTTTCCTGGAGGGATACCGCTTTCCCTTCTATTATTTTACAGCTACATAGCTCACAGTCACCATTCTTGCAAGAGTATTCGATGGGGACATTTTGATCAAGTAGACCTTCCAAAAGTGTCAGGTCCTTAGTTACGCTGGCATTGTGTTCCTCTTTTGATATACGATACGTGACGTTCGTATCTACACTTGGGATACTCAAACTATGGATATTTAGTCTCTTGGTTGTGAAACTCTCGTACTTAAAGTGGTCAAAATTGAAGCTAAGGTCCTGAAGCATCTTCGATACCATGTAGGTGATACCCTCTGGTGCGCATACATACACCAGTGTATGCTCAAGATTGTACTGGCTTAGGATCTCCTTCAGTTTTTCCGGACTCAACCGATTAGGGTTTGGTTCTTCAGAAAAGAAATAATCTGCTTTAAAATACTCGGGGTATTCTATCACAAACTGATCTAGTTGATCTTTGAAAATAGCTGTTTTTGGCGTTTTAGCAGCATACACCAAGTGTATGTTATTTTCTTGATTAACGAGTGTATCCTTCAATATAGCAAACACAGGAGTGATGCCGCTACCAGCCGCTATCAGGATAACATCTTTTCCATAGTGTTTTTTTGGAATGAAGAACTTACCCTTGGCGACAGAAGTACGGAGAATATTTCCAGGACCAAGCTGATCTTTGATGAAATTGGACATCATTCCATCCTCAATTCTTTTAATCGTGATAGAAGGATATGCTTCATCGGGGCTACTGGATAAAGAGTAAGATCGCCTGACGTTTTGTCCATCTTTGAAAATACTTAGCAATATAAATTGTCCCGCCTCATAGTTGTGGTTGATGTGATCGCAGGGTTCGAAAAAAATGGTATAAGCATCTGGTGTTTCATCTTTAATACTTTTAATCGGGGTAGCGTGGTAGGCTGTTTTTTCCTCAAAGACATGCTTTTTGACATGCTTCATGATTCTTAGATAACCTGCTGATCCCAGAACACAAGCCGCTGCGCTCACGCCACTCATCATGGCTGCCATAAGACCCGGACCAAATGCGTCCTGACCAGAGAGATAGAGGTTATGGATCGGTGTACGGTTTGTAAGCCATTCCATTTGCATTCGGTTGGTGGTGTAAGGTACCCCATAACTTGCTCCTTGCTCCCTGGAAACAAATTTCTCCATGGTAAGTGGAGATGAGGAATCGTACTCGGATATCATTTTCATAAATCCAGGATATCTGTCTTCCATATCCCTGAATATGGATGAGGTAATGCGTTCTTTCAAGGCATAGTATTTCCCATCTCTATGCTTCCAGTCTTCGTCCTTCCACTTGTTAAATGCACTGTAATCGACCATGGTCATGATCTCCACTTTATGATGCACCGGATCTTTGGCCTTGAGTGAAGGAAATGTAATGCAGTAAAACCCTGGAAAGAGCGGATTCTTCGGTGAAACAATGTCTTGATCGTGATTTGTCGTTCTGAAAATCCATTGATTAGCTCCATCAAAACAGAGTTTCTTTGGAGAATCGCTCAGGGAAACGTAGATACTGAAGAAGTTGTATTTCGGAGAAAGATAGGCTGCATCCTTCTCCATGAAATCAAATGAATGGTGGCTGAGTAGCTTTTGATAGGTATTCAAAGCTCCAGCATCAGAAATGATGTACTTGGCATAGATCTTCGCTTCTTTTCCATCGGCATCTTTTACTTTAACACCGTGCGCCTTGTTCTGCTGTGTAAGTATTTCAGTGACTTCTGTTCGTAGCTTAATGGAAACATCATACTTTTCTGCGGTTTGCTTTAACCCCTCATTGATGGAAGTAGGGCCACCCTCCGGATAATATGCACCCTTAAGATAGTGCTGAAAAATCATGGCATGTACCATGAAGGAAGCTTCTGATGGTTTTACACCATGATCTATCCATTGTGCAGAAAAGAGGTTTTTTAATTCCTGGTTTACAAATCGTTGATCGAGGTAATCTTGAAGTGTTTGGTTAGGATCAAAGCCCACGAGTTTTTTGATAAGCGGAATCAATCCATGTAAAAACCTGGGGGCAAATGATCGGAAAGAAGTGTAGAATGTGAGAAACCGAAAGGCCTTACGGGTATCTTTGATAAATTGTCGTATAGCCCGTGCATCTGCGGGAAACTTTTCTGAAAGCTCTTCAATCATCGCATCAGGTGAAGAAGGGAAAGCGTAATGAAACCCTGGAAAGTGAAAGGAGTCGTACCGAAAGGGCATGGCAAGCCACCGGATCCTGTTGTTGGTAATGATATGTAACAGTTTATCAGGGATTGAGCCATTGTTGACTCCACCTATGTAATGTATTCCGGGGTTGAACATTTTACCGTCCAATTCAAAACCATGGGTCAGCCCTCCGAATTGCCAGTGCTTTTCTATGATCAGGACTCGTTTTTTGAAATATTTGGCCAATAAAATCGCTGGGGTAGTTCCTCCAATACCGGAACCAATAACGATTACATCGTAATTTGATTCATGCTCCATCTTTCAGCTCTTTACGGGCCATGCGGTCCATTTCTTTCTCGATAGAGAATACCCAGCCAGGATGATACACACCCAGGTAGTGAGACAGAATACCAATACTCCACCCGAGTGTGGGCCAGATGGGCCAAACGTGCGGTGTAGGGTACACCATCCAAACTACCCAGTTAATGAGTATTCCGATGATGTAAGCCACAAAGTGGATACGGAAGGACACTCTTCTGCGGGCCCGTTCGTATATCTGTTGTTCTATAATTGAAACCATGATTTTTTATTCGTTATTTCTAAAATGTCCACCACCAATTGTAAGCCGTATATAAAAGCCGTCCAGGTCATTGTCAGGCAGATTGGGATTGGTAATTTCTCCGCCATAGTGTCGCCATTCGTTACCTCTTGAAAGGGTCACGTTGTAGCCTGTACGGATGCCTAGTTTCAGCCCGTTTTTCCCAGGAAACCAATCGACCCCAGCACCTAATTCCAGGCTGGGTCGGACGATGAAGTAGTTCGCTTCCAGAAATCTGTCAGGTTCGAAAGCAATGTCTTCTTCCACTCTTCGACTAATTCCTAAAGCGTCAACACCGATACCTAGTAGGGGAAATACCAGCAATTCTTGCGTATGGTGTACCACATATCCTACATTGAGGAAGCCCCCTCCACCATGAATCTGATACTGGAGGTTATTCTCCTCAATTTCATCACCTCGGCTCATATAACCGCTTCCACCAATCACCCATCGATTGAGTAGACCATAGCCTTCTCCACCGAATTGAATGATGTTATCACCTATGGCAGGGCCTCCATCAGGAATAAAGAATTGATGAGCTGAGGTGCTGTAACTCTTAAACCCTACCGTAAAACCTCCTGAGCCTCCTCTTAGTCGATCTTGTGCTTGAGCATTACCGGCTATGAAGAATAAGGCCAGCAAAAAGATGGAAAGTGAGGATGTATTTCTATTAAGCTTGAACCATTTCGGTTTCCATAGCCATAGACCTGTCAGCGTCAATAGCGGGATAATACCTGCTTGCGTAAGCAGCTTGAACCAGGTGATGTCCCCGTAAGGAGAATAGATAAATGTGCCAATAGCGGCCGCCCCGATAAGGTGAATTATTCGAATGATGTTTCTTTGTTTTTTCATTGTTTACTGCGTTTAAATTTTATCAATTGATCAGTTCAAGGAAGAGTGTTTTGCTAGTGTTTAGTGTGAAGGCGCATGCTTCAAATCCTGGTGTGGATAGCTTTGGCTTCACATTGTTTGAGAAGCAAAAGGGTTCCTTTGGAATGCCAAGGAAGTTCTTGTCATGCTCACCATCCTCGTCTATGTCTTGATAGACGGCCACCGCATAGGTGCCCTTAGGAAGTGTAAAATGGATCTCGACACGATCGCCCTTTATCTTCTTGAACGTTTTCTGTAGTGCATCTTCTTCTTCAGGAAAATCTACCCCTGTGGAGAATACCGCGATGTGCAGATTTCCTTGATCATATTTAATATTTTGCACATGAATTGTAAGATCGACCTCTGATCTCACTGTCAAAAAAGAACAAAGTGTAAGGCTAAAACCAATAAAAAGCACATAGACCACTATTGAGATTTGCCTAAAGTGTATTTTTATTTTTGCTTCCATGATCTCGTTTTAATGAATCGAATGCCAGCAGTTGTTTTTTTGCTCCCTCATGGTGACTTCTTCTTTAAAAATTAACTCCCACTTTCAAATCACCTAGGAAGAAGATCCCGCTATCTTCGGTCGTAGGCCATTCTTTATCCAAAGGCACATAACCAATACCAAACTGGGGGATAGCGAATATGCTAACCTTAGACCCTTTCTTAAGTCTGAATTTATAGCCGACAAAATGCTGATGAAAAAGCTGAAAAGCACTGTACTCTTCACCATCTACCACATTATCCGATACTGCACCCCGACCAAAATTGATGACCGTTTCTGTATGCAATCCGCGCCAATAATATTGACGATAAGCAAGTGAAAGCATGGCAGCCGAATAAGTGCCATCACTGTTAAAACCTTCGTTAGTAGCAGAAGTAGATTCAAGTTGTAGAAGCACACCTAAACCCACCTCTGCGGATGTAGTCTTATGCGGCCAAAGCAGGTAGGTAGCTTTACCTTGAAACAATTGAAAAACTCCGGCACCAACTGGGCTGAACTCAACTCCCCATCTACGCACTTCCTTTTCGCTTTGAGCGAATAGGGTACTTCCTATGGAAGCGAATAGAATGATTAAAAGTGTAAAATAGATTCTTTGCATTTGATTTTGTATTTTGATTCAATACAAAGCTCAAGAAGCAAAGGCCCTTTTTCATTCACCTATGTGAAGAAGAGAAATCTAGTAGGTTTTACCTGTGAGCTTAGCTCTTACCCTGCTTAGGCTTTGGGGCTTTACCCCGAGATAGGAGGCAATGTGGTATTGTGGGATTTGTTGGAAGAGTTCAGGATCTTTTTCCAAAAGTTGTTGATAACGAATTTCTAGAGGGGTAGCCTGGAACTGCTTTACCCTTGAGGTGGCACTCAAATAAGCCTTTTCTGCCATTAATCTACCCACTCGCTCAAAAAGTACGCTTTGCTCATAAAGATCCTCTATGGATGGCCTGGAAAATTCTATGTAGGTTGTTTCAGCTAAAGCCTCAAAGAAGAGAGGACTTTCTTCGTTGGTAAGGAAGCTCTGATAATCCGTTGCAAATTCCCCTCGAGTAAAGAAGAAGAAGGTATAATCTTCACCTTCTATAATCCGGTAAGCCCGAATCATTCCTTCTTCAATAAACCAAAGGCTACTAAACGGTTTACCAGCTTGGAAGAGTGTTTCTTTATTTGCGACACTCTTTTTCTTTCCAAAAGATAGAATAAGATCCACTTCCTGATCAGAAAAGGGCGCTATGGACTGGAGAAAGTCTTTCACATCTTAAAAAACGCTAAAAAACGGATTGAACCCAAATATTCAGGTTACTATCCTATAGATATTGTCTCCATTTCCAGTTAAAGAAATAAGACTTAAAAAACACAGCTACCCTGCGCCAAACTAAAGAGCGGGTAGCCCGAGAAAATCGAGTCGTTAAACTACTGGGGTTGAAAGCCACCACATTAGCTATCGCATTAAGCGATTGAGACTTTTTGAGCAAATGAAGATGATCAAGGTTGGGGCGTGAAAATACTGACGGTGATCTAAAGTACGATTCCAGATTTGTAATGGGACAGGCCTTCCTGCTGGAAACCTATCATAGGATTTCCAATCTATCAACCTTAGTTTATCTGATGTTTTATTAGGAATCAAATCTATCTTCTTTGTCTAACCTAAAATTGTAACCCTGCGCTTATATGAAGTGCCCCAAACCTCCACTGATCATCCCCTATTCCGGTCACTTCGACTCTGGTCGAATACAGCTGATACTGACCTTCGAGATATAGTCCAAGCATTTTGTTTTCAAAAGGAGTGAACATATATCCTAATCCACCCCCGGTCTCAAACCCTACTCCAAAATGGTGCAAAAAATCCTGTTCATTTTCCTGGTTGATGAACCGATTTTTTGTCCAGACAGAACCCATACCCAATTCATATTTAGCATATAGGTTATTTGTCTGAAATGGGAAGTATTGTACCCCTAAACCAAAATTTAAGAAGTTAAAAAAGTACCCTTCTTCATCGCTAGCATCATCTGGAGTTGAACCTGTTAGGGCACTATTTACCAGCAGACCAACACTAAGGCCCCTAACTTTTTTAATCGGCAGGTAATAGCCGATACTTACTGACCAGCCCGCGTTTGTTCCATAAGAACCGACATCTCTTCTGCTACCGTCCCCAGACTGATAATAGCTTTGACCAACTTGCCTTAGATCGTATGCCCGGATTAATTCCGTTCCATCAAAAAACTGGGGCGTTACGAATCCCATGGACACGAACATTCTTGGTTTGTCTGAAATGGAGTTTTGTGCATACAGCGAGGTAGTACCCAATATCAGTATGGTAAGAGCTAAAAGTGCTGATTTCATTATGACTTGTTTTAAGCTGTTTAAACAAAACCAGATTATTTACTCAGATCGAAACTATACCCAACACTGATGTTGAAGATGAATGGTGTGTTGGATATGCCCACCTCTTGTGCCTCATGTATTTCCGCCTGTTCAGTACGGGCATTAAAATAGGAGACTTCATTATCATCAAGAGAAGACCAGATCCTTGGCCAGAATCGCACACTTGGAACTACCGTAATGCCTTTGAGCGCATTTTGCTTGTTTTTAAAAGGATGGAGCATAGCATAAACACCTGCACCAAGCGTAAATGTGGTGTAATCAAAAAGAAGATTGTCTTCTTTCTGCGAGTTATCTTGGAGATAGCCTTCAAACCTATGCCATTTTGGCTCCAGTCGTACATTGATCACCTCTGTGATGCGATATCCAATGCCAAGTCCTGTTGTCCATGGAATATGGATATCCAGTTGTTGGTCTTGTGCATCGCCTGCTAAAATGTCATTGTCAAAGTTTAGCGATATACCATGTGAATAATCGAAGATAAAGCGCTTATAGATAAAGTTTCCCTCCACATTAAAGCCACCAAGTAGTGGCTGATTAAGTCCAAAGAGAAGGTTTACTTTTTTGTCTTCTTTCCAATTGTCTTGAGCCATTGTGGAAGAAGCCACCACTAACAACGTAATAATAATTCCTAGTCTTTTCATGAGTTTTTTAGGCAAAGAACTAGGTTAATGCAGGCCCAATCGCCTCATTAGATCGGATGAGACCTATTTACACAGGCTGAGACCCCTGATTCAGCGACTTTTTAAAAGCTAATGGGCTCATTCCTTCCTTGCTTTTAAAAGTTCTGTTTAAAGAAGCTTTGGAGTTGAATCCACTTTCAAGGCCTATGGCCAGAATGGTGAGGTGATCGTTCTCGGGCAGGCTCAATTGTTTTTTGAAATGAGCGATGCGGTATGAATTGACTAGATCGTAGAAGGAGGTTTGGCCAACCTCATTAATAGCTTTCGAACATCTGTGAAATGTTTCGCCTACCTGGGCACACAGATCATGGAGTTTCAATTGTGGCGTGAGATAGAGCTTTTCACCTTCAAGTTGATCGATGATCTGATGATATATAGTAACAAGTTGTTCATTACCTGATGAATTGTTACGCCTACGAACTTCATCTTCAGGTATAGTTTCTATTTCAGGTTTTACTTCATCGGTATCCGATTGGTCGTTCTGTCGTGCCAGTATCTCTTTGTATTGGTGAGCCGAATAACTCTGGATGCCGCCAACGTTCACGTAGATGATGGCTACCAGGGTAATGATTCCCAGTACTTGATACACCGAATCAATACTCATAGGGATTATACTAAAGTTGCTTAGTAAAAAAGCAACGAGCACGGCAGCAGAAATACCTAAGAAAGCATACACGGAATGCTTGAGCCAACGAGCTTCTATCTGCTCAATGTAGGAAAACTCATTTTTTATCTTTTTCTCGTATTGTGATATCTCTCCTAGCAATATCAGGCACATAACCAGGCTAAAAATTTGGTTAGACTTATAGAAGATATGGTAAGAAATCGGTGGGTCGTTATATAACTGAACAAGCGCATCAGCGTCATACCTTTTGAGCACACCATGGTCTACGATAAAGAATATTAAGAATGAAATTGCCAAAGAAAAAAGGAAGAGCCACTTCCATTTGAAGTGTCCATCGTGTAAAAAACTGTAGATGCTCAGGAATAGGACTGGGAATAGTAAAAAGGGTATAAAACTTTGAAGGAAAAAAATGAAAGTCGTGATTTGATCCGAGGAGTAAGAATTGACAATGCCTAACACGATGGTCAAAAGATTTAGCATGATCAAAAGAAAGTCAGAGAGCGACTTGTTTCGTTTCCGGAGTATGAAAGCAATGAGAATAGAATTGACAGTCGCAATGATGACGGGTATGAAACTCTGCATACAGAACTTACTTTTTTTACGCGGTGAACTATTTCGTTTCCTTTATACGATTGCCGTTAAGTTACTTGACACGTTTTTAATAACAGCGGTTTGCGTTCGATAGTGCTTTCAGCTTTAAGATTTTATATCCGATAGTAATTCTCTTTATATAATGTTAGGCAAAGAGATAGATTTAACTACAGAGCTTAAGTGGCAAGCTCAACTAAATGGCTCATCTGTCCACTACATTGCCACGTAGTTACCCAGTAGTCGATTTGATGGGTTCTTAGTTTTGTTATAAAGGATGTTGATGACTGAAGATGTATTTATTCCTTCAACTTGATAAATGCCGTTATTTCAATATGAGTAAACTTTCTTTGAACACAAAATGTGTATCTGCAATGAAGATATCCATGATTTGCCTTATCATTTCATGGCTGACTACATCTTGCGATCCAAAATCTGATCGCTCAGCCAGCCAAAAACCAAATGTAATCATCCTACTAGCGGATGATGCGGGCTATGCCGACTTTGGTTTCAATGGTAGCGAGGATATCAAAACCCCCAACCTGGATAAACTTGCCGGTGATGGGATCGTATTTACAGACGCACACGTATCGGCTTCTGTCTGTGGCCCCTCGCGGGCAGGGTTAATTACTGGAAGGTATCAACAGCGATTCGGGTTTGAGTGCAATCCAATAAACGATTTCTCTGGATTACCTGCTAATGAATTAACCATAGCTTCTCAACTAAAACAAGCCGGATATACCACTGCAGCCTTCGGAAAATGGCACCTCGGTGATGAGGAAGACGCTAAACCGAATCAAAGAGGCTTTGACTACTACTGGGGTTTTTTGAGTGGAGGACGTAGTTATTTCCCCGGTTCAAATGGAGATAGGCCGGGACATATCCAGAGCATTCGTGAAAATGATGAGTACACCACTTTTGAGGGCTACCTCACCGATGCGCTGGGCGAAAAAGCTGCGGAATTCATTGCTCAGAATAGTGAAAAGCCTTTCTTCATCTATTGGGCACCAAATGCACCCCATACACCTATGGAAGCCAAAGAGGAAGACTTGGCCAAGTTTGAAGGACATCCGAGACAAACCTATGCGGCCATGATGTGGGCCTTGGATAGAGCCGTAGGTCGCATCACTAAGGAACTTGAACAACAGCAACTTTTGGACAACACTTTGATCTTCTTTCTCAGTGACAATGGGGGAGCGCACAATAATCAATCTTCCAATCTTCCACTCAAAGGCTTTAAAGGAAACAAGTACGAAGGAGGGCATAGAGTAGCCTTTTTTGCACACTGGCCTGAAAAGATCAAGCAAGGAAGTCGCTTCGGAGGGCTTACTTCTTCACTAGATATTGGAGCTACAGCCCTTGATATGGCTGGGATCAGTATGGATAGCGAAAGGTCATTGGACGGCACTTCACTTGTGCCTTTCTTCTCAGGAGAGCAAACAGGAAACCCCCATAGTCAACTTTTTTGGCGTAAGGATCGGATGGCAGCAGCCCGAATAGGTAGCTACAAATTCATCAGGATAGACAGTTTAGGAAGTAGACTTTATGATTTGACCAATGACTTAGATGAAGACGAAGATCTATCGGTCACACACTCAGACAAGTTAAATGCTATCACTGACAGTCTGGAGGCCTGGGAGAAAGGGCTAATGGATCCAACATGGTATGAACCTGATGATTGGAACCAAGTGACATGGCTTATCCATCAAGATTTATTTAATAATCAAAAAGTGCGCATAAAAAGTCCAAAGCAACTCAAGCAAATAAAGGGGACATATCTTGATAAGCAGTTGCCAGAGGAATCAGGCGAAAAGGCTTCCAAAACACTTAATGAATAAAAGCTACAATGAATAAACTGAGCTTTTTTGAAAAGAAGATTCTCCAGCACCTGATAATACTAGTCATAATTACGGTGGGATGCACTAGCCATGATAATCATGAAGTAAAAAGCCCCAATGTCCTGTTTATCTTGGCAGATGACCTGGGTTACCATGATTTGAGTTACACCGGAAGTAACTTTTATGAAACCCCTAACATTGATCAAATAGCAGGGCGAAGCATGGTATTTACTAACGGATATTCCACAAGCCCTGTCTGCAGCCCTTCGCGTGCCAGCCTACTCACAGGAACTTACCCGGCTCGCCATGGCATCACTGACTGGATTGGTGCTAAAACTGGTGAGGAATGGAGAGAAAGAAAGCGTTTTACGCCACTACTTCCAGCGGAGTACAAAGAATATCTGCCACATAAAGATGAGACCCTGGCCGAAGTACTTCGGGAAAATGGCTACAAAACATTCTTTGCTGGTAAATGGCACTTGGGAGATCAAAGTTCTTACCCGAAAGATCATGGTTTTGACATCAATGTTGGTGGTTGGGACAAAGGTTCTCCGGTAGGCGGCTATTTTTCTCCATGGAAGAACCCCATGCTACCCAATCGAAAAAATGGTGAAAATCTCTCGATGCGACTTGCGCATGAAACGGCACGATTCGTAGAAGCTAACAAGGATTCTACCTTTTTTGCCTACCTCTCCTTCTACGCAGTGCATGGCCCACTGCAAACCACCCAGGAGAAATGGAAAAAGTACCGAAAGAAGGCGGATAGTTTAGGTCTCGCAGATTCCGCGTTTGAAATGGAACGCATGTTTCCTTATCGTACCACACAGGATAATCCGGTCTATGCCGGGTTGGTAGCGCAGATGGATGAAGCTGTGGGTGTGGTGATGAATGAACTTGAAAAGCAGGGTTTGCTGGATAATACCATCATCGTATTTACTTCGGATAATGGTGGATTGGTTTCAGGTGGCGGCTATGCCACTTCGCTTTTACCCTTGCGCGGTGGAAAAGGGTATCAATGGGAAGGAGGCCTGCGAGTGCCTTACTTTATTAGTGTGCCGCATATGAAGCACAAAGGAGTAAAAGACAACACTCCTGTAAGTGGAGTTGATTTTTACCCTACTTTACTTGATCTGGCAGGGATTGAGCAGAAGCCAACCCAAACTATAGATGGCGTGAGCCTGGCCCCTTTGCTAAACGGGGGCTCCCTTGTCGAAAGACCTCTCTATTGGCACTATCCACACTATAGCAACCAGGGGGGCGAACCATCTTCTATTATCCGAGAAGGAAATTGGAAACTCATCTACTATCACGAAGATAGCCGGACAGAACTGTATGATTTGAACACAGACATTAGCGAACAAAATGACCTTGCTACCACCCAAACGGAAATAGCTAACAATATGCAAGCTAAACTTCAAGACTGGCTGACCGATCAGCAAGTAAGATATCCAACGCCAGATCCATTATTTGACTCAATAAAATACATGGCAAAGCTTCGAGAATACGAAAAAACGGTGACGCCACGATTAGAATTAGAAAGAAAAGAGATGCTCCAAGACAACTGGAAGCCCAACAAAGATTGGTGGAATAGTTTAAAAGCAAATGATTAATTGAGAGCAGCCAAATCACTTCTTCTATCCAAATACTATGGCTATTGGCAAGATAGCTTGTCTTTAACCCACATTTTGATCCAATTATGGCTTTCAAAATCTCATTACTCATTTAAAACTCTTTCATGACCCTCACCGATTACATCATTATCATTCTCTTCTCCTTGCTAATACTTGGGGCAGGTCTATCCTTTGGTCGGCAAAAGGTAGATATGAAATCTTTTTTCTCTGCTGGGGGCAAGTTGCCTTGGTGGATAAGTGGATTGTCGCTGTTCATGAGCTTTTTCTCTTCGGGCACCTTCGTGGTTTGGGGAGCTATCGCCTATGAGTGGGGCTGGGTGGCCATCACCATACAGTGGACCATGGCTATAGGTGGATTCGTGATCGGCTTTTACATTGCCCCAAAGTGGAGAAAAACGGGCGTATTAACAGCGGCAGAGTTCATCAGGCACCGACTTGGTGCTAACACCCAAAAGTTTTACACCTACATTTTTCTTTTTTTGTCCATTTTTTATACTGGAGCTTTTCTCTATCCGGTAGCCAAGCTAGTCAATGTGTCCAGCGGGTTTTCTATTGAGTGGGCAATCATCCTGTTAGGCTTGGTTGTGATGATCTACACAGCTGTAGGAGGATTGTGGGCGGTTGTCATTACAGATGTCTTGCAGTTCATCATCCTCTTTGCCGCTGTAGTTGTTGTAGTGCCATTAGCCTTTGAGCAAGTAGAAGGCATCAGCGGATTCATCGAGTCAGCGCCTGCTCAATTCTTTGACTTTACAAGTGGAGAATACGGTATAGGTTTTCTTGTCGCTTTTTGTCTGTACAACACTTGTTTTATCGGTGGCAATTGGGCGTATGTACAGCGCTATACCAGTGTAAAAGACCCGGCTAGCTCCAAAAAAGTGGGCTTTCTTTTTGGGGCGCTCTACCTCATCAGCCCAGTGTTGTGGATGATCCCCCCGATGATCTACCGGGTGATGAATGGAGAACTTACCGGACTGGAAAATGAAGGGGCCTACTTGCTGATCTGTAAACAGGTATTGCCTTTAGGTATGCTAGGCCTTATGCTGGGCGGAATGATCTTTGCCACCGCTAGTTCGGTCAATACCACACTCAATATTTCTGCTGCGGTTTTCACTAATGACATCTACAAAAGGCTTTTTCCTAAATCTGGTGAACTAAAAATCATGCAAGTGGCAAGATTTTCTACCCTTAGCTTTGGAGTCCTTACTATTGTTGTGGCCATGCTGATCCCTGCGGCAGGTGGCATAGTGGAAGTGGTACTAAGCCTTGCTGCACTAACAGGTGTGCCTCTCTATGGCCCGCCTATCTGGGCGCTCTTTAGTAAAAGGCAAACTGGAAAGTCCATTCTTACGATCACACTCATGAGCCTGGGAGCGAATGCCTTTTTCAAATTCCTTTCGCCATCACTGTTTGATCTATCACTAGAT
>JANQPK010000169.1 GCA_028289505.1 Cyclobacteriaceae bacterium | reverse complement strand
ATGGTGCAGCATATTGGGGCTCCTCCTAAAATCGTAGTGAGGGAAGGCCAGGAAGTGGTGAGAGGGCAGCTATTAGCAAAGGCAGATGGATTCGTTTCCGTTCCCATGCATGCACCGGTTTCCGGCATAGTGAGGAAAATAGCCAATGTACCTACCATTACCGGCAAAATGGCAACAGGTATCTATCTGGAAGCTTTTCCCTTTTCCACCCAAGAGATTATGGATGGGACACCGATTGACTTACAGCAAGCCTCCCCTGAAGAAATCTTGCAGGGCATTCAGAATGCCGGGATTGTAGGACTGGGGGGTGCAGCTTTTCCCACCCATGTGAAATTGAAAATACCCCAGGATAAGACCTGTGAAGTGCTGATTATCAACGGTATCGAATGTGAACCTTTTCTTACCACCGATCACCGGGTAATGTTGGAACAATCCGAGGATATCTTTATGGGGATCCGCTATCTGCTCAAAGCCACTGGAGCAAGCAGGGTGATCATAGGGATTGAAGCCAACAAGCAAGATGCCGCTGAACATCTTTATGCGCACATTCCCGAAGATCTGCCGGTAACTGTTGAGGTGGTACCAGTTAAATATCCCATGGGATCTGAGAAGATGTTAATCAAAGCCTTGCTAGACCGTGAAGTGCCTTCTGGCGGATTTCCTATTGAAGTAAAAACGGTAGTAGTCAATGTGGCTACCACCGCAGAGGTAGGCCGATTGCTTCCCGCCGGTCGCGGTATTCAGGAGCGGGTGATCACCATTACCGGTCCCGGAGTTGCCAAAAAAGGCAATTACCTGATCCCCATTGGAACCCCTTTGCGCTTCGTGCTGGAACAAGTAGGGGCCGACCTCGAGAAAATTAGTGAGGTGTATATGGGTGGACCTATGATGGGGGTTGCGGTAAGCAATATGGACATTTCTATTGTCAAGGGCACCTCAGGTATCCTGGTGTTTTCAGACCAGGAGGTACAACAGCCAAAAAAAATATACCCTTGTATCAAATGTGGAGCTTGCGTAGATGCCTGTCCCATGCACCTGAACCCATCACGATTGGGAATCCTGGCCAAGTTTGAGGCATACCAACTGATGGCAGAAAGCTACAACCTGATGGACTGCTTCGAATGTGGGTCCTGTTCTTACGTATGTCCATCGCACATACCTTTGGTACAACACTTTCGATTGTCCAAGTCAATTGTTCGAAAACGTAAAGCTGCAAAACAAAGTGCCTAACGCTCTGAGTAAAACCCTGCGCATCAGTACTTCACCACACGTTGTTCGTGGATTAGGCACCGAAGTAATTATGCGCAATGTGGTATACGCCATGATCCCGGTTGCCGCATTTGCAGTATACGCTTTCGGTCTGAATGCACTAGTGGTATTGGCCATCTCGGTACTTTCATGTGTGATCACCGAGCACTATTTATGTAGGTGGTCGAACAAGGAAAGTACAGTTTCGGATTGGTCAGCAGTAATTACTGGGTTGCTATTGGGACTTACGCTACCACCCAGTTTTCCACTTTGGATGGCATTTGCAGGTGGTGTGATTGCCATTGCCTTAGGCAAGTTTACCTTTGGAGGGTTGGGCTACAATGTATTCAACCCGGCTTTAGTGGGTAGAGCAGTACTACAAGCTGCATTCCCAGTGGCCATGACCACCTGGTCGCCGGCATTTATAGAGGGTCGATTCAGCCATGTAAGCTCATCACTATTTACACTTCCCTTCATGTCTCCCACGGTGGATGGTATTACCGGGGCCACACCCCTGGCAGCATTGAAGTTTGAACAAGTTTCAACAGGTACCACCGACTTGGCCCTGGGTTTAATCAGCGGATCCACTGGAGAAACCTGTGGGGTATTAATCATTTTAGGAGGTTTGTACCTGATCATTCGAAAAATGATGAATTGGCGTATCCCTGTAGCCATTTTAGGTACAGTTTACATTTTAAGTGGCCTATTCCACCTGATCAACCCAGTGGTATATCCCACTCCCATGTTCATGTTGTTTTCAGGAGGATTAATGCTTGGCGCTATGTTCATGGCAACTGATATGGTAGGTTCTCCTATTACAAATCTTGGGGTTTTGATCTACGGGGTAGTAATTGGGGTGCTGGTGGTGGTGATCAGACTCTGGGGTGGCTTGCCAGAAGGTGTGATGTTTGCCATCCTAATCGGAAATGCGCTTTCTAACCATATTGATCATTTAATCCGCCCCAAAGCATACGGAACCGCATGACAGAATCACCAGCCATATCCACTAATGCCAGTACCAGTAGCACCAAAATGCTAGTTGCTATGGTGGGCATTGGCATCCTATGCGCGCTATTAATTGTGGTGACATTCCAGGGAACGCTCCCTAGAATTGAACGATTGCGGGCAGAGGCTTTAGCACAAGCGGTTTTCAAAGTGTTGCCCGGCACCTCACAAACCAGGACCTTCTTTATAGATAATAGTGGGCAATTTACTGAGATGGTAGCCGAAGAAACCGCGGTGACCAAAGTATATGCCGGTTACGATCAACAAGGACAACTCACCGGGGTAGCGGTGGAAGCCAGTGGGCAAGGCTATGCGGATATACTCCGGATATTATATGGTTATCAACCGCAAAGCCAGTCAATAGTAGGCTTCCACGTGTTGGAGAGCAAAGAAACCCCCGGCTTGGGCGATAAGATTGAAAAGGATGCCAATTTTCTGGCCAATTTTGAACAGTTGGATGTATCCCTGGCGGAAGACCTCAAACAACTTCAAAACCAGGTGGTACCGGTGAAGCAAGGAGAAAAACAACACCCCTGGGAAGTTGATGGCATCACCGGCGCTACCATCTCCTCCAGGGCCATCGGCGATATTCTGGGTGCCAGTACCATGGAATGGGTGCCCCTAATTTACCAGCAAAGGGGAAATTTTGAACTTAATCGAGATAGCCAACCATGAGCGCAACCACCTCCACCGATGAATTTATCAAAGGCTTATGGCGAGAAAACCCAGTTTTTGTGCAAGTATTGGGGATGTGCCCGGTTTTGGCAGTCTCCAATACCGCAGAAAATGCATTAGCTATGGGCCTGGCTACCGCATTCGTTTTGATCATGTCAAATTTATTGGTATCCGCCTTACGCAGCTTTATACCTAAGCAAGTAAGGATTGCTTGTTACATCCTGATCATCGCCACCTTCGTTACCATTACAGATTATGCTATTCAGGCCATCAGCGTGGAATTGCACAAGAGCCTGGGAGCCTTTATCTCACTGATCGTGGTTAACTGCCTGATTTTAAGCAGAGCTGAGGCTTTCGCCTCTAAGAATACCCTGGGTAAATCCCTGATGGATGCTCTGGGTATGGGTGCAGGATTTCTTTTTGCCCTGTTTTGCCTGGGAGCAGTGCGGGAAATATTGGGTAATGGCACCCTGTTCGGACTGGCTTTATTTCCAGATAATTTTGAGTCTTGGATCGTAATGATTCTGCCCGCTGGTGGATTCTTTACCCTGGCAGCTTGGCTATTGATATTCAATGCTATAAATGAAAGGAGGGGTACTTCGTGAAATCAGAATCGTTGTGGTTTATATTTATCAACGCTAGCCTGGTTAACAATTTTGTGCTAGCCTACTTTCTGGGGATTTGCCCATTTTTGGGTGTGTCCGCCAAGATGGAGACCGCTACAAAAATGGGGGGAGCGGTAATGTTTGTAATGCTGATCAGCTCAATCTGTGCTTACGGCATTCATGCCTTGCTGGTAGCGCTCAATGCGCCATTTCTGCAGCTGATCAGCTATATCGTAGTGATTGCATCCACCGTACAATTAGTAGAGATGTTTATCAAAAAGATGAGTCCGGCTTTATTCCGGTCTTTGGGTATTTTCTTACCCCTGATCACCACCAATTGCGCCATACTGGGTTTGGCACTATTCCAAACCAGCAAGGGCTACGGATTTGTGGAATGTGTAGTCTATGCGTTGGGTGCTGGTGTTGGGTTTACCTTGGGGCTGGTATTGATTGCAGGTCTTAGAGAACAACTAGAGTTTGCTGAAGTTCCCAACACCGTCAAGGGTACTGCCTTAACTTTGTTAATAGCAGGTATTTTGTCACTGACCTTTATGGGGTTTTCAGGACTAGGCGGCTAAATGAAAAAATTATGATCATATCCTTTTTAATAGGTGTCTTGGGAATGACTGCGTTAGTGGTAGTTTGGGTAATTGTTCAACGACAATGGGCCAGCGCTTTTTCCGAGCACCTTACCGATGATGATGCACTGGCTGAGAGGAGTACTTGCGGTAATTGCGGGTGCATTACAATTTGTGAAAAGAAAAAGAAATAACTAATTAATCAATTCTGTTATGGCACACATATCCGAATACGACATCAATAGGCAATACAAGGCCAAGGTTCAAAAATCCGAACGTTTAACTCCAGTAGAAACTGACGAGATACGAGAACTGCAACTAGAAGTGCAACAACCCGAATTTCAATGCCGGGTGGATCAAAGTTTCGGGGTACTGGTAGATGTTAAAGGAGAGTTTGGAAACACAAAACACCATCGCCTTTACAGTGTGGCTGATCTTCCTGATACCAGTAACGGCAAGACCATGATTACCATGCTGGTAAAGCGTTGTTTCTATGTGGATGAGTTTAGTGGAGAGCGCTATCCTGGTGTGGGTTCCAATTATCTGTGTGACCGCCGAGTTGGTGACCAAATCACTATTACTGGTCCATTCGAACTGCCTTTCAGAGTTCCGGATGATAAAAATGCCAACCTGATATTAATTGGTATGGGGACCGGTATCGCCCCCTTTCGAGCTTTTGTAAAGCACATTTATCACGATGTAAAAGATTGGCAGGGTAAGATCCGTTTGTTCTATGGTGCCCGTAGCGGTCTGGAGTTGTTGTACTTGAACGACCAGGATGGTGACCTGACACAGTATTACGATCAGGCTACCTTTGAGGCTTTTCATGCCTTGAGCCCACGACCGCACTGGGATGAACCCATTGAGTTGGATGAAGCTATTGAACAGCGGGCAACAGAGATTCTAGAAATGCTTTCTCAATCTGCCACCCATATCTATGTCGCTGGATATGAAAAAATTAGAGATATTCTGGATAAAGCTTTCGCTTCGATAATGGGGTCCGAAGAAAAATGGGCTACCCGTAAGGCAGAGTTGATTGCAGGTAAAAAATGGGCTGAAATTCTATACTGATGACGGTATTGGTAGCATTGGCAACCCTGGGAGGGCTAACTTTACTATTGGCTTTAATGCTAATTATTGCCAACAAAAAGCTCTACGTTTACGAAGATCCCAGGATCGACGTGGTCGAGGAAATGCTACCTCATGCCAATTGCGGTGCTTGTGGATACCCGGGCTGCCGTCCCTTTGCCGAAGCTTTGGTAAGTGGTGAAAGCCCTCCCGCTAAATGCACCGTAAGTACTCCGGAAGGGCTGTCTGCTATTGCCAAATTTCTAAAAGTATCCCTGGGGACCAGAGATAAACT
>JANQPK010000145.1 GCA_028289505.1 Cyclobacteriaceae bacterium | reverse complement strand
AATATTTCAGGAGATCCCTATTTGTAGGCACCAGCTTTAATGGGAATAGTATCCCCACTCCAAATGTGGTAAGAGATTCAGACTTTATCCTGATTCATGGTAATGGGGTTAAAGACCCCGCGCGGATTAAGGAAATGGTGGAAAAGACTCGCGAGGTGGAAGGATACCGTACAATGCCAATATTATTCAACGAAGATGATCATTACGATTTTGATCAGGAAAACTACAACATGAAATCAGCCATTGAAGCTTATGCTTCCTGGGGATTCTTTGATTACCGCAGAGAAGGTGAAGGATTTAATGAAGGGTTTCAAAGTGTACCAGTGGATTGGACCATTAGCTCCGATAGAAAGAGAGCCTTTTTCAACAAAGTAAAGGAAGTCACAGGTTTGTAGCAATTGGTAATTGCTAAAGAGATTCTATTACTAATTCTTTGATTTCCAATCTATTGTTTTCGATCGGTTCGCTCAATGAAAGTGAGATCTCGGTGCTTTGGTTACTGGTAATCGATAGTTTGCCTAACTCAAAATAGTTCCAGTCTTTGCCCAGATCGGAAGACGCAATTTGCTTGTTTTCAGATTGTCCACCTACACTGACACTGAGTCTGATAGGGCCACGGGCTGCACTATCTCTGGCCACTACACTGAATTGGTATTCTCCTGGATTGACAAAACTGACCTTCCAAGTCAATTGATCTTCAGGCGACTTCCAGTTGCCACTCCAATCGCTGTCTACTCCACGGGGGTGTGTACCCCTTCGTTCTCCGGTCAATCCTCGGTTACCCCAGAATTCAACAGCTCCGGACGCTTCGGCATGATGGGGTTGCAGATGAACAGGATTTTCTTGTTTGTGCCCGATGGTGAGGGTGGTCGGTCTGAGTCCGTGGTCATCCGCAATATCTTGATACCATTCCAGGTACGCCGACTTGAGCGCCTTTAGTACTTCCGGGTGCTGCCCTGCCAGGTTGTTGGTTTCACCCACATCTTGATCCAGATTGTACAATTCATTGCCATTTACCATTTTCCAGGGACCGCGTCGGGCTATTCCACCTGGAAACGGCGCAGGGTTTCGCAGCGTCTCCAAGGAGTACTTCTGAAAAAACATGCGGTGGGGTATTACATTATCTTTGGTTTCCAGTTGTGGTTTTAAGCTAACACCATCAACCGGATTGGGTGTTGATAGGCCTAAAACATCCATCAAGGTGGGCACCACATCAATGTGTGCAGCGATTTGTCCTGTGGTACCAGGGTTCCAGTGTCCATCCCATCTCCAGTAACATTGGGTTCTGATCCCTCCTTCGTACACAGTAAATTTTTGGTCCCGTAAACCGGCATTGTACCTCATTTGCTCCTGAGGCACCCGCCAGCCATTTATGGGTCCATTGTCACTCATAAAAATTACAATGGTCTGGCTGAGTCTGTTTTGCTTTTCCAAGGAGCTCAAGATCTTTCCAATGCCTTGATCCAGCTGCTCAATCATACCGTAAATTCTGGCTTCACGTTCCGCCAGGCCTTTGGCAGTGTAGTCTTCCCACCAGCTGCTGTCCACCTGAAGTGGAGTATGTGGTGCATTGTAGGCCAGGTAACAGAAGAATGGGGTTTGGTTTTGCTGATCCATAAATTTAAGTGCATTTTCGGTCAGAACATTCGTTATGTGGCCCTTGGTTTGGTAGGCCCTGCCATTTCTTTCTATGTTGGCATCGTAATAGTAGTTAGTATGTCCGGTGCGAAATCCCAAATATTCATCGAACCCCTGTGCATTGGGGACGCTGGGATAATATTCACCCAAATGCCATTTTCCAAAAATACCGGTGCGGTAACCCTGTTCTTTCAATATCTCTGCTAAGGTGATTTCATCAGGATCCATGGTCTCAAATCCATTGGTAACACTTCGAACTCCAGTCCTTTGGTGATACCTGCCGGTTAGTAAGCTTGCCCGGGTAGGGGCACAGACCGGTGATACATAGAAATGGCTGAATTGTACGCTTTGTTCCGCCAGTTGGTCCAGATTGGGAGTTTTGATTACTGTATTGCCACTGATAGCCACATCCCCATAACCCATGTCATCAGTCACGATAAGCAGGATATTAGGATTTAATTTCTGGTGGGAGACCTCTTGGGTACAAGCTGTGGGTACCAGGTATAATGATAAAGCTAGCAGCGAAGGGAGTAGGCGGATGGACATAATACTGCTAAGTTAAGATTTTAGAAAAACGAAACCTGTCCCGTTGTCTCCTGATGCTGACAGGATGCTGCCGGTAGGTTGTTTTAAAGAAAAGCATTATTTCATACATTAAGGCCTTAAAGGCTTCATCTATGCAAGAATTAAAGTTTGCGGTCTTCGGTGCGGGTTTTTGGAGTAATTTCCAGATAGCAGGCTGGAAAGAGTTGGAAAATCTAAAATTAATGGCCATTTGTGACCCGGATTTGGATAAGTCAAAGCAAATTGGGCAAAAATTTAACATACCGAGAGTATATTCCAATGTCGATGAGCTATTGGCCAATGAAGAGCTGGATTTTGTTGATATCATAACGGATGTAGATAGCCACCTGCCCTTAACAAGCCTGGCGGCTTCCAAAGGGCTGGATGTTGTATGTCAGAAACCTATGGCACCTTCCTTAAAGGAATGTCGGCAGATGGTTGATGTCTGTTCAGAAAATGGTGTTAAGCTCTTTATTAACGAAAATTTTCGCTGGCAAGCACCAATTAGGAAGGTAAAGCAGTTGGTACAATCAGGTTGTATTGGAAAGCCTTTTAAGGGAAGGGTGACCTTTTGTTCCGCTTTTCCGGTGTTTGACAATCAGCCCTTTCTCAAAGCATTAGATCGGTTTATTTTGACTGACATAGGATCTCATATCCTGGATGTCTGTAGGTTCCTATTTGGTGAAGCACAAAGTGTCAGATGTTTAACTCAAAGGGTGAATCCTCAAATAAGAGGTGAAGATGTAGCTAATGTATTAATGGAAATGACCGATGGCGTACATTGTTTCGCCGAGATGTCCTATGCCAGTATATTGGAGCATGAGGTATTTCCTGAAACCTTACTACTAATCGAAGGAGAGGAAGGTTCCATTGAACTTAGTGCGGGAAGCACAATAAAGGTATCGGATAGTAGTGGCACCCAGGTGATCAAAGTAGAACCAAATTTTTATGCTTGGGCCGATCCGGAGTATGCTCTGATCCATTCTAGTATAGTGGATACACAGTCCAACTTGTTGGCCGGATTGAGAGGAGGCGAGGCGGAGACCACGGGTGAGGATAATTACCAGACCACTAAATTAATATGGGCCTGCTATCAAAGTGCGGAACAAAATAAAATGGTAAAAATGCATGAATTTTCAGTAGATGAATAAGCCCCTGAAAGCACGCTACCTGATAGAAACATCCTTTGAACTCGAGAAAGCTGCGGCAATATTAGCCGGCGAGCAATCCAGCGGTACTTTCGTTAAAATACCAGGTGAAACAGATGAACTTCGGGAACGATCAGGAGCTGAAATCTTATCCATCGAACCCCTTGGAACAGTAAATAGCCCATCATTACCGGGAGCCAGACAAATACCGGACACCCCCATACAACAAGCAGTAGTAGAAGTCTGCTGGCCTCTGGCCAATATGGGTACAAACCTGCCCAACCTTTGTGCTACCGTGGCTGGGAACCTGTTTGAGCTGAGCCCTTTCTCTGGGATAAAACTGATGGACTTGGAAATTCCTTCTGCATTCGCCGATCGCTACCCAGGACCTTCATTTGGCATTGAAGGTACACGGTCTTTAACCGGGGTTTATGACCGACCCATAATCGGTACCATTATCAAGCCCTCTGTGGGCTTAACCCCTGAACAAACGGCGGATCGAGTTAAGACCTTAATTGAAGCAGGTCTCGATTTTATCAAAGATGATGAGCTTCAAGGAGACTCACCGCATTCACCCTTCAAAGAACGGGTTGAACTGGTCATGCAGGTCATCAATCAGCATGCGGACCGCACCGGGATAAAACCCATGTTTGCCTTTAACCTAAGTGGAGACCTTGATGATATGTTGAGACGACATGATTATCTGCTGGAGAATGGGGGTACTTGCATTATGGTTAATTTGAATTGGGTGGGGATATCGGCAGCGGTTCGAGTTGCTGATCACAGTCAGCTACCAATACACGGACACCGCAATGGCTGGGGCATCTTCGACCGCAGCCCTATACTGGGCATTGGGTTTTCGGCTTACCAAAAGATTTGGAGGGTAGCCGGAATCGATCATATTCACACTAATGGTATCAGGAACAAATTCTGTGAAAGTGACGAATCGGTTATTTCATCAATAAAATCCTGTCTTGAGCCCTTGTGGGGAGGATACCCCATCATGCCGGTGCTGTCATCGGGTCAATGGGCAGGACAGGCCAAAGATACTTATGATCAAATTGGAAGTGTGGACCTAATGTATTTATGCGGAGGAGGTATTGTAGCACACCCCTCAGGTATTGCCGCTGGAGTAAGAAGCATACAGCAAGCCTGGGATGCGGCTATGAACGGGATCCCACTTACTGACTATGCGGGAAAGCATCAGGAATTAAAGGAGGCGTTGGATTTCTATGGCTAAGCCAATCCTTAAACAGAACACTTTTCTCAGTTTCTACGGTGATGATTTTACTGGGTCAACCGATGTGATGGAGATGCTGGCATTAAATGGTATCCCTACCGCTTTGTTCTTAAACGCCCCCGAGAAGCGAGAAGTGGAGGCGTTCCAATTAAAAGTTGGAGTAGGCGCATCCGATACTTCTGGTAAGATCAAAGCCTTTGGGGTGGCAGGTATCTCCCGTAGCCTTACTCCAGACGCCATGGATCAGGAACTTCCTACTATCTTTGAGAAGATCAGGAATATACCAACTGATTTTTTTCATTACAAGATCTGTTCCACATTCGATAGTGCGGTAAATGTGGGCAATATCGGGCACGCAGTTGAACTGGCGCTTGAATTTTTCCCATCACCATATATTCCGCTGATTGTGGGTGCCCCGCTATTGAACAGATTTGTAGTATTCGGCAATTTGTTTGCCAGGGTAGATGATACTACCTACAGGTTAGATCGTCATCCTACCATGAGCAAACACCCGGTTACCCCCATGAAGGAAAGTGATTTGCGAAAGCATCTTAGCCAGCAGACTAGCCGGCATATCCGCCTGATGGATATGTTTGCTCTTGAAGCACAGTACGGTGATCAACAGCAATACCTGGCAAAATTATTGGGCCCGTCAGCTGACTATATGCTGTTTGACACCCTTGACCAGGATCATTTGAAAACTATCGGCAAGTTATTGATTGACGGACATCAATCAGATGGAACCTTATTGGTGGGATCTTCTGGGGTTGAGTTTGCTTTAGCACTCCATCTCCAGAAAATGCAGGTCATCAAGAAAGTTCGCCAATCCACCGACGCCGGAAGAAGTGGACACCTGGTAGTAGCTGCCGGTAGTGCGGCGCCGGGTACTGCTAATCAGATTAGGCATATGCAACAGCTGGGACATGCAGCCATTCGAATTGATACTATTAAATTAGCCTCTGAAATGGAAAGAGGGCAGCAGATTGAAGCTATGGTTACTTCTGCCTTACAAGCCTTAGATAAGCAGCAGGTTCCTGTGCTTTATTCGGCACTGGGGCCAGATGATCCTGCGATCAGGAGTACTCATCAATATTTGGCTGAAAAGGGTCTTGATCACAAAGAAACTGGGAAGATTATCGCTGAGGCTCAAGGTCACATGTTGAAAGAGATTTTAAATAGAAGTGGAAAGTTAAGAGTGGCAGTGGCTGGTGGCGATACTTCAGGATATGTATCCCGGGTGTTGGGGATTTATGCTTTGGAGACACTCTGTCCCATTGCACCAGGAGCACCCCTATGCGTAGCACACTCCAAAGACCCCAAGTTCGATGGGTTGGAAATTGCACTAAAAGGGGGACAAAATGGAAATCATAAGTATTTCGAATCGATATTAACAGGAAAATCAATTAACTAATAATTAGATGACAAAAGTAACTTTAATTGGGGCCGGTGGTAAGATGGGGGTTAGGTTAACCCGTAACCTGCAGAAAACGGATTATCAGGTATCCTACCTGGAAGTAAGTGAGGAAGGTATAAAAAGGGTTCAAGAAAATGGTGAACAAGTTTCGCAACCAGATCAAGTGATCCCGGATGCGGATATGGTAGTTTATGCAGTACCTGATATCTACATTGGTAATGTATGCAATCAATATGTTCCTATGATGAAATCTGGTGCCGTAGGTGTCTTTTTGGATCCGGCAGCCCCATTGGCAGGGGCGCTACCAACCCGAGAAGACATCGCCTACTTTGCTGCTCATCCTTCACATCCTTCAGTATTTAACTGGGAACCAGATCAGCAGCATCATTACGACTACTTTGGAGGAATCGGAGCTAAACAATCCATCGTTTGTGCGTTAATCCAGGGAGAAGAAACGGACTATCAGCAGGGAGAAGCTCTGGCTAAGTCAATATATGCACCGGTTACGGTATCTCACCGGATCACAATTGAACAAATGGGGATTTTAGAGCCCGCACTTTCTGAGACCTTTGCCGCTGCTTTGGTCACCAAGATGAAGGAGGCGGTTGACTTAGTGGTGGCTAAGGGTGTACCAAAGGATGCGGCCTATGATTTCTTTCTGGGGCACGTCAACATAGAACTGGCGCTTTTGTTCGGTCAGTTGCCGGGTGGACAGTTTTCCGATGCCGCCATAAAAGCCATCAAAATAGGGGAGGAGCTAATATTCAAGGAGAACTGGAAAGATATATTTGAAGATGAGTCAGTGGCTGCTCAAATTAAAGCCATAACCTAATAAGTCTTGCAAAGGCCATCAAATAACGAGTTGAGCTATGGGCATCCAGATCCACTGCCATCCCCTAAAGTACTGCACGCTGGGTCGCTTTCCTTGGTTTACCAGCATGGATTCATTAGATATATAAGGATGGGAGATCTAGAAGTGTTGAGGATGATCAATCATCTGGTCAGGGACAAGAATTGGAATACAATTACACAAGTCATTGAAAATGAGGTTATTGATGACAGAGGTGATAGCTTTAGTATAAAGTACGATTGCAGGGTTAGACAGCACCAGGTTGATTTCTTATGGGAATGCCAAATTGAAGGAACAGCAGATTGCAGGCTGGAATTTTCCATAAGGGGTAGGGCACTTAGTGCTTTTAAGCGCAATCGTATAGGTTTCACGGTGCTGCATCCAAATCGGGAATGCCAGGGACAACCAGTAACCATATGGCATAGTGATGATTCCAGCGAAGATTCAGTATTTCCGCGATTGATAAGTCCACACCAACCGTTTATGGATATCAAAGCTATGCAATGGTATGTTGGGGGGAATTGCGCCAAACTGAGTTTTAGCGGAGAAGTATTTGAGACCGAAGACCAGCGCAATTGGACCGATGATTCTTTCAAGACCTATTGTACTCCTTTAGCTATTCCATTTCCCCAACAATTAGAGGTTGGTGATACCGTGGAGCAAAAAATTCAGCTCAATATTACTCAGGATTCCAGTCCGGCAATCAGGGATGCCAGCCAGTACAGCTTTGAAGTGCTACCACAAAAGTACCAGTTACCACTGATTGGAGTGGGTCGATCCTCCGAAGTAGACCAGCTTACTGCAGATCAAGAGCAGCTATTGACGGCAGTCAACTTCGACCATTACCAGGTCGACCTGAAGTTGTTTGATCACACCTGGGAAACTCAATTTGAAAATGCGGTTGCAGAAGCGCTCAGGTTGAATACTGTTTTGGAGCTCAGCCTGTTTTTTAAGCAGGTAGAGCCTGAAATCGCAGTGTTTCTTGAAATCGCAGCCAGGCACCAA
>JANQPK010000118.1 GCA_028289505.1 Cyclobacteriaceae bacterium | reverse complement strand
AGTCTATTTCTCCTACCCAGGTATCTGGATTGTGAGGCCAGCTTAACCAGGTGGCGCGGTGAGGTTCCCACTCTGCAGGAAAATAAAACCCATCAGGATTAGTGGTTCTCATCGGAGAATCGCTGGGTTATTGGCTGGTAGCTATCTATTCTGCGATCTCTAAAAAAAGGCCAGTGCCTGCGATAGTAGCTGGTTTGATTAAGGTCAATATTTATAACCTCTGTGGTGGGCTGATCACCTGCCTCGAATAGGATGGAGCCAAAGGGGTTCACTACCAGAGATCCTCCCCAGAATTTTACATCTCCTTCAACACCCACCCGGTTAACGGCTACCACATGCACACCATTGGCCACGGCATGTGCTTTTTGAATAGTTTTCCAGGCCTGATATTGCTCCCTATTGGTGGCTTGATCCTGATTGGACCCCCAGCCAATGGCAGTGGGGTAAAAAAGGATTTCAGCGCCCATCATACAAGTTAATCGCGCAGCTTCAGGAAACCATTGATCCCAACATATCAAGGTGCCAATTTTCCCAAATTTAGTTTCGAAGACACGATAGCCCAAGTCACCTGGGGTGAAGTAGAATTTCTCGTAATAGCCGGGATCATCAGGGATGTGCATTTTTCGGTACTTTCCTATATAGCGGCCATCAGCATCTATCACCGCTACTGTATTATGAAAGATTCCGGGAGCCCTCTCTTCAAATAGAGATACAACCAGCACCACATGAAGTTCAGAGGCTAACTTTTGTAGGCGATCGGTAGTTGGACCAGGGACAGGTTCTGCCAAATTAAATTTTTCAACGTCTTCTGTCTGGCAAAAATACCGATATTGGAACAGCTCTTGAAAGCAAATAATCTGTGCTCCATTATGGACAGCCTGATGTACAGCTTGTTCGGTTCGCTGCAGGTTTACCGCTGCATCAGTATTTGCATCGGTTTGAATAATTCCTATGCCAGCCATTTTTTCAAACTTAACTCTCCGCATTAACCTGGTTTTCCGGTTCTTGGGATTCCGGGAAGGACAGGCTTTCCGATTTTAGATAGATGTCAAGTCGTCTGGAGTCAGGGTCCAGGTTTTTTACCAACTGCTTCCCCTGGTATATAAAAAGCAGTGTTTTGGTATTTCTTGGCACCTGAATGTAGTATTTACCACCATCGTCACTAATACGACCGGAGTTTGAACCAGGTACCCTAACCGTAACCCCGGACAACGGTTGTCCGTCAGCGGTTATTTTCCCATAGATACCTCTAAGCTTTATTCTTGGTTGTACTTGTTCCTTCTCAATGTATTGATCGAACTGTTTGTTGGTAGGAAGTGGTGGGTTTTCCTCCGGCTCCTCATTTATTTGTGAGAGGGTATCGATGGCTTCAAGAATGGGGGCAACTTCCTTTTCCATGCTCACCTCACCTTCAGAAAATTCATCGATCTCTGATCCCAGGGAAATTGGAGCATCTACCATTACATTATCAACAGGTTTGGATTCTGAACCAAAATAAAGAAAAGAAGTAGCGGCTACCACCACTGCGAACACCAATAATAATCCCACTATCATGGGTCTGACCACCGGGCGTTTCGAGTAAGACTGTCTGATTTCATCTGGTTTGGCCAGACTGAGGTAGATTTCTCGACAACGACTACAAGTCTCAATGTGCTTAAGAGCCTCGCGTTCGCTTAGTTCTGACAGTTCATGCATAGCCAACCTCCGAATGCTGTCGAAAGTTAAATGCTCTTCTCCTCCAATATTTTTATACTCCAACGGCTGCATATTCCCACTGTGGCTACTGGTGTAATGGTAAACTTTTCTGTCTTAAAATCCTAATAAGTCTTAAAATCCTAATATTATTTGGACTGTCAGATTTTGCCCTTTTGCAATGACAGTGCATAGAACTTGACGATAAAAGACCCGGTAAGGTTCCATCAAATCGGGTTTTCAGTAATTAAATAGAACTGATAGGGCTGCATTTCTATATTGCCGTTATGATAATTCAAAGGACCTTCACTGTATAAGTCATATACCCCTTCGTTCAGGATAAATCCCTTTCGCAATAATATCTCCTGCCCTGTTAGTTGCGGTTGCTTGTCGAAATTCATCATTACCAGAATTCGAGATACACTTCCATCAGCTGATTCTACCGCACTTGATCGAGAGAAGACCAGGATATGGGGGTTATCACAGTATTCCAAATTGGTGTTATTAAAATCTGCCCATAGTTCGGTAGTCTTTCTCAATTCAATCAGGTGCTGGATTGCAGTGAAGATCCTGGAGGTAATGGATCCAGATTCTGATCTTTTTTTAGCAGCTTTCCAGTCCATAGCTGCACGATGCATCCACCGGCTATCTTTCTCCTTTTCAGGACTATCCAGATACTGATAGTCGTTCAATAGGCCAATTTCATCACCGCTGTATATCATGGGCAAACCACCGTAGGACAAAATCAGTGCATGGATGAGGATAATTCTTTTGATGGCCAGTTCAGTTTGCGCAATGTTCTTATCCTCCATGGATTTTTCCAAGCCAGCTAATGACGCCAAACTGCCAGAGATGCGCGCATCACCGGTTATGGGATTGTGCATAAAAAGTGCTCCCTTTGCCTGACTTCTGGGGAATTTGCCAGTAAAATAGTTTAACAGAAATTCCCGATGCATTTTGGCATCATACCCAGTTTGGTAAATATCTTCATCATCAAATCCCAGCCCTATGTCATCGTGGCATCTTCCGTAGGTTATCCAAGTGGTGCCAAAAGGTTTTGATGGTAATTTGCTTAATGATCTATACAGTAGCCGAACCTTGGTGGTAGCTAGAGAATTCCAAATCAGTGCCATTAAAGTGGCGTGATAAGCAATATCGCACTCCGGTTCATCATCTTGACCTAGGTACTTAACAACTTCATTGGGAGCCACAATGGCTTCTGCGATAAATTTGACTCCTGGTGATACCACTTCGGTACACCTCCTTATTAGTTTGACTAGTGTATGTGCCTTTTCATGATTTTGACAGGAAGACCCGATTTCTTTCCAAAGATAGGGTACTGCATCTAGCCTGAGAATGTCTATTCCTTGATTTGCCAGGAACAATAAGGTTTCTAGAATTTTGACGAATACTTCCGGGTTACGGTAGTTTAAATCCCATTGATAATGATGGAATACCGTCATTACCCATTTACGGCGTTCCGGCAAATAGCTAAAATTACCGGGCGCGGTTTCCGGAAATATTTCGGGCATATGTGCCTCATATTGATCTGGAATTGTCCGGTCGTGAAAAATGTAATAGTAGTTTTGATACTTTTTATCACCCTTCAATGCTTTCTTAGCCCATTTGTGTTGGTCCGAAGTGTGATTAAGCACCAGATCGAAGGCAATCAACATACCCCGTTTTCTGAGGTTTCGGATTAACCTTCTGAGATCGGACATATCTCCCAGAGCAGGGTTGATCTTCCGATAGTCACTCACTGCATAGCCCCCATCATTATTAAGCTCAGGAGTCTTCAGAATGGGCATTAAATGAACTAAGTTAATCCCCAAATCCTGTAAATAGTCTAGTTTATTTTCAAGTCCTTTTAGATTTCCGGAAAAATGCTCCGGATACAACGACATCCCCACCCATTTTTGACTAAGTAACCAGTTGGGGTCTTTTTCTCTGTTGCGATCAGAGCTTTTGAGCTCCTTAGGTCGTAAATGGTAACCTTCGTACAGCACCTTAATCAACTCATCGAAATGTTTCTCAGATTTATGAACTTTACCATACAAAGACATGAATAGCTCCCTGATTAGACTAAAATTAGCACTCAATCGGATGATAAAATCCCTGCCATGTTTGTGGTTTAGCTTTCCGTATTTTCTTTCAATGCGGTTCAAGCTATCTACGAGTAGTCTATTATCTGATGCTCGATACATAGGTATAATATGCCAAACTTGCAATATACAGCCTGTGGCGATTAAATATCCGCGATTTTTGCTTAAACATTGCATGTATTAATTTTGCCCTAAATCCGGGCAATTTTAGTAGTGATTATGTGTTAATATGGCAGGTAGAAGTTTGATTGGTATGAGATATGCATTGCTTGCTTTGGTTTTATGGTTGTCTGTTTCTTTAGCACATTCCCAATCCAAAAAGAAAAAGAATAAAAAGAAACAGGAGACTCAGATCCAAAACCAAGACCCATCTTCTAGAGATCCCGGTTCCAGTGAGAATTTGTTTCGCGGTGAACGAAAATTTAGCAAGTCATCAAATAGTTTGGAGGCTAAAGCCGTACAGGAGTATCAGCAGCGGATGAAGCAAAATGCCCGAAAATACAATAAGATAGAGCGGCAGAAACTAAAACCTCAGTACTCGGATCCATCTTATTTCGGACACAAACGCAAGCCAAAGAAGCGACCAGTTGGGAAGAGGAAGTTTTGTAAGGAGTGTGGAATTGTGCATTAGATTGGCGTGAAGCATTATAGCATCAAGGTTTACGGAAAGGTTCAGGGTGTATTTTATCGGGCTAGTACCTTGAGGGTAGCCACACAGCTTGGTATTGTAGGCTGGGTAAAAAACGAACTGGATGGTTCGGTTTCAATTGTTGCAGAAGCGGATCAAGAAGCTCTAGACAGACTGCTAGACTGGTGTAGATCCGGTCCTGAGTACGCCAGCGTCAACAAGGTGGATTGCGAGGAAAGTCAATTAATCAACTTCGATTCATTTAGCATCATCCGCTAGCGAAGTCCCACTTGTTTAACCCTGCCAAGAAAAAAAGGATGAAATACAAATCGGTCCAGCACGACAAGTCCCAGTATTCCATAGAGTACCAACATGGCATTTGCTATGACGTTTTCTCTAGTCAAGGTATGCCAAAGAGCATTATCAGTTACCATTTCCATTTCTATCGCAGAGGTTGAAATACTTTGGACGTCGATATAGCCTCCGTTGATAACTGACAGAAGCGCTACCAATGCAGTCAGCACTCCACTTACTAGCAAAAATCCAGAATTACTAAATAGGCCGGATGGACGATAATAATTCATACTTGATGAAGTTTTGACCCGGTTCATAACCTGATCGGAGAATTTTTCCGGTGCCTGTTCCATGGAGTTTTCCGAAAAAGCCTGATGTGCATTGCGGGCATCAGTTACCATTTCTCGCAATTCAGGACTGTTTTCCAATGCTTCTTTGAATTCCTTAAGCTCCTTGGTCGATAGCGACTGATCTAGATATTTATAAACAAACTCCTCGTTATAGCGCTTCATATTAATGAACTAACTTCCTGCTTTAGTATTCTTTTTAAGGCATTTGCCAAGCGTTTTCTGGCCCTGAATAGTTTCACTTTCAAGGTACTAACGTTAGTTCCGGTTATATCTGACATTTCCTCCAGAGAAAGTTCTTTAAGGTAAAACAAGGTCAAAACAGAAACATCATCTGGTAGTAGGGTGTTTAAGGCGATCTGTAAGTATTTCTTCTGTTCTAACTTCTGATACTCAGCCATATCGCGTATTTCTCCCTGGTCGAACTTTTTGAAATCCTCCAAAGATTCCAGTGTAATTTTCTTTTTGCGCCGGTATGAAATTGCAGTATTCATGGCGATTCGATACATCCAGGTGGTGAACTTAGCCTGACCCTGAAAGTTTGATAGACCTTTGTATACTTTAACAAAGGAGTCCTGTGCCACTTCTTCGGCGTCCTCTCTATTTCCCAAAATTCGATAGCAAACAGTAAAGACGTAGTCCTGGTAGCGGTCAACCAATTTTTTGAACGCTTCAACCTTGCCAGCCTTAATCTGACTTACCAACTGGTTATCGTCAATGGTGGTGTGCACTGATGCTTTTGACGCACTTAGTTGATTTTAGGTTACAGCAATCAGAATTGCAGGCCTAAAGCCAACCTGCACTCTGGATCCATAAACCAAAACCTGCAAACGTAGGCCTGTAACCTGAGGCCCGATATTGGCGTCATACTTTCGAAATTGAATTTAAACATTTAAAATCAAAATTATGGCGATCCCTATTTTAGGTATTATGGTTCCCATACTAGTAAGCCTGGGAGCATTTGTAATGGTAGTATATCTTCGTAGGTACGAAAAAGAAGAACGGCTTAAGATGATTGAGCATGGCATGGATCCACATGCAGGTCGTCAAGCCAGAAAAGGGGGAGGTTTAAAGTTTGCTCTGGTTGCCATTGGGGTGGGAATTGGATTGGTTATTGGAAATATTCTTGATGTTGCAGGAATATTAGACGAGGAAGTTGCCTATTTCTCCATGAGCTTCCTATTCGGAGGACTTGGGTTACTGGTTGGGTATTTAATTGAGGCCAAGCAAATAAAACAAGAACAGGAAAAGGAGCGGGAACAACAGCAGTAATTGATGTGAGCGCTGCTGGTTAGCGTTCCAACTCAGGGTATTCCGATTCCAGCCCTTTTAAGGTCTCTACGATCTTGCTGGCAATTACATAGCGTTTGTACCAGTTTTGGTCGGAGGGCACTATGATCCAAGGAATATCTGGACCGCAGTTTTCAAAAACTTCTTGATAGTATTTTCGGTAATGTGGCCAGTTTGAGGCTGCCCGCAGATCTGATGGGTTGTATTTCCAGTGTTTCCTGGGATTATTGAGGCGGTCCTGGAACCGTTCAAGTTGCTCCGCTTCCGAAATATGCAGATAAAACTTTAAGATTTGAGTACCCCGTTCCTGCAACAGTTGTTCGAAGGCATTAATCAGACCAAAACGTTTATGAGCAGTTTCGTCATCAATCATACCTCTCACTCTGGTGATCAGCACATCTTCGTAATGTGAACGATTGAAAATTTGAATTTTGCCCTTGGCAGGAGTATGTTGGTGAATACGCCATAGAAAGTCATGTGCCAGTTCCTTCTGAGTAGGGGCTTTAAATGACTTAACCCTGATGCCCAGAGGGTTAACTGCGCTGAAAACATCTTTTACCGCTCCATCTTTTCCACTGGCATCCATACCTTGTAGGATGATCAACATACTCCACTTGCTTTCCGCGTAAAGCTTGTTTTGGAGCTCGTCTATTTCTTCAATTAATTCTACGGTTTTTTGCTTGATGTCTGTTTTACTTAGATCCTCTGGCGCTCGTGTCGATACGCTTAACAGGTCAAATGTTTCGGTCATATTAGTTAAATGAGATATTATTATTTACTTGAAGTGAATTTTCTATTTCACCGATTCGTCCCACTCTTAGGATTTGGTGGTTTTCGGCGTCAAATTCCAAAAAGTCATGGATGTGCAACAACACCTGTCTTGACTGGCCATGATTAAAAGTACTGAGGAACCCTGCGTAGGCTTTTTCCGGACCACCCATGCTGTCAAAGCCTCGCTGTTTGAGTGTGTGCAATCTGCTAAAGATTTGATCAAATTTCACCACATCGATTTCACTTCGCTGAAAATTACGCATTTTCTCGTCAGTTGACCTCCAGTAGTAGAAACACTTACCCTGATATTTTACTCCCATAATAGTAGTTCTGCCGGCGGATGGGAAGGTGGGATGATCAATCAAAAATATTTGCTCTGGTTCTGTTTGAAGTTGGGCTTTGACAAAGTCAACTACAAACTGGTGTTCTTCTTTTCGATGTTTGAGCCAGGTATAGAGTGTTCCTTGGCTGTGATCCCATTTTATTTGATTCTGATTGAGGACGCTCTCATAGCTGAAATCCCAATTAACTTTATGGTCTGGGGATTGCCCCCACAAGTTTAGTGAAAAGACCATAATCATCAATATTCCAGTTAGCAACCTCATAGCCTTCTAATTATATTTTTTTATATCAATAGGTTCTAAAGTGGTAAAAACCTCAGGGGGAAGTGAGTCCAGTACTTGTATATGGTTCAAGTTTCTTTCTCCTCTATTGCTAGATAGTAGTATTTTACCATGTTGCTGATAGTTAGCCCAGGGTAAAACAAAATTTGCGGAGTCCTGTCCGACATCCCGGTAAAAGGCCCATTGGTTAACCAAATGGGTAGTGGTATCTACGTAAACTAGATACCGATTCTGTGGTGTCACCCCAACCTCTTTAAAAGTCAATTCTAAAGTATGGGAAGGAGTGCCATCTTGGCTTTGCTCCAGACCAAGGTATTTAAGGGTTACCCCTGAGTCCTTAAGCTTGAAAGGCATCACCAACCAATAAGAATCATTTATCCAGATCCTTTTGGCTCGGTCCAATTCTTTTGCCAATGAATCAGGATGAACCACCTCAGAATCATTTTTCTTGGCCAAACCGTTTCCATCGAAGACATTTACCTGATAAACATTGCCATCTGGAAAATCGATGCGAACATCGCCCTGGAGCTTATCCCAGATCAAATGTCGGTTGCCAAAGAAATCCCAAGATAAAAACCTGGTTTCATCCCACGATTTACGTCCTCCCATGGCTTCCATCACCTGATCAGCTATAGCGATGGCCATCTCATCGGAGTTTTCCGAATCAAATCCATCCGCAGCTGGATTTACTTCTATGGCCTCATTAGAGGAAGTCTGCTCTGGTGGTTGACAGGAATAACAAAAGGCTAAAAAGATCAGCCAAAAACTACCACATAGTACGCGATTTTTAGTAGATACAGTCATGTTCAAGTTATAATAATACAAAAAAATAGTGGAAAAAGCATGCTCCCTGCTAGCTGATTCTGCTCCAATTTAAACTGGATTTCTTTTGCCGTGCAACTTGTTTGCGAATGTTTTCGTGAATTGGTAGTTTCAAATCAGGATCTTGGTCCAGTATAGAAGCGGCTTTTTCACGAGCTACTTGTAGTAGTTTACCATCTTTTCCCAGGTCTGCAATCAACAGATCCAAAACACCGCTTTGCTGGGTTCCCATCAGATCTCCAGGTCCTCTTAGTTTAAGATCTACGTCAGCAATTTCAAATCCATTGTTAGTGCGAACCATAGTTTGTAATCGGGTCCTTCCTTCTTTACTGATTTTCACATCAGTAATCAGAATACAAAAGCTCTGATCAGCGCCGCGACCCACCCGACCTCTCAGTTGGTGTAATTGAGCCAGTCCAAAACGCTCCGCATTTTCAATTACCATTACTGTGGCATTGGGAACGTTCACCCCTACTTCTATTACGGTGGTGGCTACCATGATCCGGGTTTCTCCTTTAACGAATCGCTGCATTTCATAATCCTTATCTCTTGATTTCATTTTACCATGGACAATGCTGATCGGTACATCCGGAAAGGCCCTGCTAATACTTTCATAGCCATCTTCTAAATGCTTTAAGTCCATTTTAGCAGATTCTTCTATCAATGGATAAACAAAGTAAATTTGACGACCCGCTGTGATTTGTTTTTTGATGAAACCAAAAACTTTTAATCGATTTTCATCGTATCGATGCACGGTTTCCACAGGTTTTCGTCCAGGTGGTAACTCATCGATTATCGAAATCTCCAGATCCCCATAAAGTGTCATGGCCAGGGTTCTGGGAATTGGAGTGGCCGTCATTACCAACACATGTGGATAAAAATCTTTGTTTTTACTCCATAGTTTGGCTCTTTGAGCTACTCCAAAACGGTGTTGTTCATCAATTACTGCCAGGCCCAGGCTTTGGAACTGTACCTTGTCTTCCAATAGGGCATGGGTTCCTACTAGAATTTTAAGCTGTCCATTTTGCAGGCGTTGGTGCAGGCTATCACGGGCGCTCTTTTTAGTGGATCCTGTAAGAATATCGATTTCAATTCCCATGCTAGTGGCAAATGGGTGTAGACCCCGAAAATGCTGCTCAGCTAGAATTTCGGTAGGAGCCATTAGTGCAGCTTGAGATCCAGCTCCCACCACCGCCAGCAGACATATAAATGCCACAATGGTTTTTCCACTTCCCACGTCACCTTGAAGCAGTCTATTCATTTGCTTGCCGGACTTCATGTCGCGGTAGATTTCACGAATAACCCGCTTTTGCGCGCCGGTTAGTTCAAATGGCAGGTAACTGTGATAAAACTCACGAATTAGTGCAGTCTCCCCGAATACTTTACCCTGATATTTTTCAATTCTGGTGTGCTTCAGTTTCAGTAGTCTCAGTTGGATGTAGAACAACTCTTCAAACTTTAATCGCAATTGAGCTTGACTCAGTTTTTTATGGTCCTCAGGGAAATGTATTTGACGTAAGGATTCAGCACGAGATAAAAGGGATAGTTCATTGAGTAGGGTTTCCGGTAAAGACTCAGCAATTTTTGGATATGCATTAACTAGTAGTTGCTTTTGAAGCTTGCCTATGGCACGACTATCTAGGAAACGTCTTTTAAGTAGCTCAGTGGTATGGTAAACTGGTTGCAGATATCCAGGCCCTTGATGGTTGGGGGTTAAAACATCTATTTCGGGATGTGCCATATTGATCCTACCGCCATAAAGTGTAGGTTTCCCAAAAGCCACGTAGGTCACCCCTTTTTTGAGCTTTTTGGAAATCCAGTTGATGCCTTTAAACCAGACCAGATCTACGGTTCCGGTTTCATCTTGGAGTTGTGCCACCAATCGTTTCTTTGATCTGGTCCCGATGGTTTCCATAGATTTCAAAACCCCTTTTACCTGAATATTTGGCAGTTGGTGGTGCAGCTCACGAACACTGAAAAACCGCGTGCGGTCTTCATAACGAAACGGGTAGTACTGAAGCAGGTCCCCGTAGGTGAATATTTGAAGTTCTTTATTTAGTAAAGCTGACTTCTGAGGCCCTACACCTTTAAGAAATTCAATTCTGGTGTCAAAAAACCCCTTCATACACTGCTCAACTTTCTTTCCAGTCCAGAGTATTGAGCAGGTGGATAATATCTACTTTGATGTAATCGATAATGGGTTGCAGGCTATCGTTTTTGGTGGCGGTAGGGAAATAAAGCGCACCCCTGAGAAAGTGTTGGGTACTGTCTGTGGAGAAAAACTGGAACTGGCTGGGAACTTCGCCGCTGAGCTCTGCAACCACCGCGGTGCGGCCCTTTGGGGTTTTCAGGATGCTTTCATCGATTGCATAAGCTTTTATTTGGTGCTTACTAGTAAGCTTATAACTGTCATCCAGTAATTCCCTCAGTTTTTGCTGATCCTGCTCCAGACTTTTATAGGTAAGCTGTACATCAGCGCCAAGATCTTTGTAAACTAAATGTATCCAGTAGGGTTCCGACATCCATGAAGTATCTTTTTTAATTACCGCATGACGTGAGTATTCAAATTGATATGGATAGGAATCTTCAATCGGTCGATAAAAATGCTCTGGCAAATCAATCCTGTTGTAACCTTTAGGCTTGGGGACATAGGTAGTTTCTTTACAGGATGAAAACCAAAATCCACCTATCAACAAAAGCAACAGGGTATGCCTCACGATTCTCATTTAGTTATTGGAAATATTCTGTGGTTTCAGCAAGGAGCTATTCAAATAAGCTCTTACTCGTTTGATCCGCTTGTTATCCACCGAAACCACTGTAAACACAAAATGCTGGTAGGCGATTTTCTCACCCACCCTGGGTAACTTGGAATGCAATTCAAGCAATAATCCCCCCAGGCTTTCACTTTCTCCTTTAACCTGGTCAAAAATGTTGGCATCAGATCCTATGATCTTACAGAAATCATTCAGGGAAGTCCTGCCTTCAAAGATAAAAGTATTATCATCCATTTTGTTGTAAGGGATACCATCGTTATCAAATTCGTCATTGATCTCACCCACAATTTCCTCAATTACATCCTCCATGGTAATTAATCCCGAGGTACCTCCATATTCATCCACAACGATAGCCATATGCACTCTTTTCTCCTGAAAATCCTTTAAAAGAGCATCCACCTTCTTGGTTTCAGGAATAAAAAAACCAGGCCTCAGCAGTTTTTGCCAGCTAAAATCCTCGTCCATTTCTATATGAGCCAGCAGATCTTTGATGTACAGAATACCTTCAATACTATCTATGGTTTCGCTGTACACTGGAATTCTGGAGTGTCCGCTTTTATTGATCCTGTCCATCAGTTCATGGAAATCAGTTTCTATATCCACTGCAGTAATTTCCATTCGGGATTTCATTACCTGTTTTACCGATAAGGTGCCAAAGTTTACAATACCTTTAAGAATGCCCTTTTCTTCATCGGTGGTCTCTTCGGTGGTAGTTAATTCCAAAGCCTGATTCAAATCATCAACCGAAAGATTATATCCCTTTCTTTCCATTCGGGATTCGATGATGCCGCTGATGGACATCAACACTACTGCTACTGGCCGGAAAATAACCGAACAAAATGAAAGCAGTCTTGATGAGATCTTGGCAAAGCCGATATTGTTTTGATTGGCATAGACTTTTGGAACTACTTCGCCAAAGAAAACAATAGCAGCTGAGGCAGCAGTGGTAAGAGAAACTAAGATGATACCCCCGGTGGTTTGGGTGCCGGCAATACGCCAAACCACAAAGGTGGACAAGGTAATAAACGCAACATTCACTAGATTATTCGCCACCAAAATGGTCGCGAGTAACCTTTTCGGATGCTCCAATAATCTAGCAACAACTCTCTCTCTTTGGTTTGTGGATAGTCGGCACCTAAGAATTTCTTCCCTGGTCAGAGAAAAAAAAGCAACTTCAGAACCAGAAATTATGGCCGATAACCCCAATAAAAGCAGCAGCAGAATCCCGTATAAAGTGAAATACAGAACTCCCGAAGTGAAAATCTGGCCCAACAAAAACAACGCCGGATAAGGGTCGTCAGCTGATATTTCCAAGACTTCTAACTTTGTTGAACATCAAAACGGCAGGTCGTCGGCATCATCACTTATGGCAGTGATATTTTCAGACGCAGTTGCCACTGGTTGACTAGCACCAGTAGTTGCAGTTACGGTTGGCGATTCCGCAGGTCGACCTCCAAGCATGGTCATATTATCTGCAACTACCTCAGTAGTATATTTGGTATTTCCCTCTTGATCCTGCCAGGACCTGGTTCTAAGTTTTCCTTCTATGTAAACCTGGTTTCCTTTCTTCAGATACTTTTCACTGATTTCAGCCAGGCCTCTCCACAACACTATATTATGCCACTCGGTGGTCTGCCTTCTTTCTCCGGTATTTCGATCGCGGTACGACTCGGTGGTCGCCAGGGGAAAGTTAGCCACCATTACGCCGCTTTCAAGATGTCTCACCTCAGGGTCCTTGCCCAGATTTCCTACCAGTATTACTTTGTTTACACCCGCCATACGCTTTATAAAAATTTGCCGTGAAGGTAATCGTTTTATCTAAATTAACTAAAATATGTCGGCCTTCAAATAATTGTTAATCAAAATAGGCTTTGGTAGCTCATGCACCTCTGACTTGCTATAAGCCTGTAAATCAAAGGCCTGTTGCCAATCATCAAAAGCCTTCTCATCAGCAGCTTCAATTTCCATAAACCTGGCATTTATGTGTTGATGTGTCAGTTTATGCCGGTATTCAGCCGAAGGCTCTCCAATCACCAATTGATCCATGATCCTTGGATCTGCTAAGTTGTCAGTTAATATTGTTACCGGGTCCATCTCAGTGGAACTCTCCAACAACATAAAATCGTATAGCCCTTGCCAAATGTCTTTGTGCTCCCTTCTTTTCAGAAACAATCGGGAGCCAGACTTTAGCACATAGTAGTAGAAATACCGCTTTCTGGCAGTGTTCTTTTTAGTTTTAACCGGCAATCGATGCTGAAGCTCATTGGAATAAGCATAACAAAAGTTGTTAACAGGACATTGTGCGCATTTGGGTTGTTTGGGTGTACATTGAATCGCACCAAACTCCATAATGGCCTGGTTATATTGGTCCGGTGCTGCATATTTCATCAGCTTTGCGCTGTGTTCTTTGAAGGTGGTGCGGGTCTTAGGAACAGCTATATCATCCAGGATTCCAAACATTCTGGACAATACTCTAAATACATTGCCATCAATTACCGGGGTGGTGCGCATAAAGGCGAAAGAAGCGATAGCTGAGGCGGTGTAGTCGCCAATTCCAGGAAGTTGAATTAACTCATGATAAGTAGTTGGAAATTTGCCATGATGATGCTCAACAATTTGTTTCGCGCAGCGATGAAGGTTGCGAGCACGTGAATAATATCCAAGTCCTTGCCAAAGTCTCAATACCTCCTGCTCACTAGCATTGGCTAACTCCAAGATGCTGGGAAAGCGCTCACAAAAAGCAAGGTAATAGGGAAGACCCTGGCTTACCCTAGTTTGTTGAAGTATCACCTCTGACAACCAAATTTTATAGGGGTCGTTGGTTCGCCGCCAAGGCAAATCCCTATGATGTTCCCTATACCAGGTAATTAGTGTTGAAGTAAAAGCAGAATTTTCCAAAATACTCCAAATGAGAAAGTTATATCCTAATCATTAAAACATTTTATATTTAATTGCTTTTAAAATTAGGCCGGACAATTTACCTTTGTCATCCCAAAATTAGTGGGTTCAAAAAATATAATTACGATTTTTTTCATTTAAATCTAAAGCAGTGACTAAAGCAGATGTTATAGCTGAAATAGCAGAAAAGACAGGAATAGATAAGGCGGATGTTAGTACAACAGTAGAAGCCTTTTTTAGTGTGGTGAAGAATTCCATGGCAGATGGAGAGAATATATACGTTAGAGGATTTGGAAGTTTCGTTAATAAGAAGCGAGCTAAGAAAATTGCCCGGAATATTTCCCGGAATACTGCCATAATTATTGACGAACACTACATTCCCAGCTTCAAGCCTTCAAAAGTATTTATTGAAAAAATAAAATCCAGCGATAAAGTAAAGTCCTTAAACCAGTAGCTAAACACCGACGGGCTTACCCTATATTATGTGGCTTTCAAAATTGATCCTAACTGCGGTGGCAGTGTTGCTGGTGGTGGTGTTATACTTTCTGCCGAAGGTAGTGGTAGATAATGAACAGCAGGAAAACGCGCAGGTGATCAATGATGCAGAGGTCCAGAAGGTAACGGAATCCCACGAAAGAGCGCTTACAGATCAAGAGAGGGCTGCTGTGGGAGTACTCAAAGAGGCAATCAACGTCAACGAGAATCCGGAAAAAAATGCTATCTTTGCAGATTCATTGGCTGGCTTATTTGTGGAGCTAAACTATCTTGATAGTGCAGCGTATTACTTCGGAGTTGCCGCAGATATAGAGCCTGGAATTAATCGGTGGCTGGCTGCGGGTAACGGATATTACGAAGCCTACAGTTTTGCCGTAGATTCGAAGAAGCAACAACAACTTGGATCAAAATCAAGGCAATATTTTGAACTTGCTTTGGATCAGGATCCCGAGCAAAATGATGCTAAAGCCAAAATGGCTTTAACCTATCTACCGCAACAGCCCATGCAAGCAGTTTTATTGCTGAGAGAAGTGGTTGAAAGCGATCCTGAAAACGCACTTGGCCTGTATAATCTAGGCCTGCTTTCGCTTCAGTCTCAACAATTTGATAAAGCAGTAAATCGCTTTGAAACTTTGACTACCGCTTATCCGGATAATCTGGAAGCACAATTTTATCTGGCGGTAAGTTACTTTGAGAATGGTCAGCAGGATAAAGCCAGAGACCAATTCGAAATGGTGAAAACCCTGGATACGGATCCGGAGGTGATGACCACAGTTGATGAGTATTTAATGAAACTAAAATAACTACTCCAAATTAAGGGAGCTTAAAAAAATTAATTATGCCTTGTGGTAAAAAACGTAAAAGACACAAGATCGCTACCCATAAAAGGAAAAAGCGACTGAGAAAGAATAGACATAAGAAGAAGTAGGGCCATCAAACACCACTTCTTTTGCTGTTCCATCTGTTATAATATATAAACAATAAGGATTTGAGTAACGATTTAGTCATCAACTCAACTCAGAACGGATGTCGGATAGCTCTTTTAAAAGATAAAAACCTGGTCGAATTCCACTACGATGAGAGTGGGAATCAGTTTACGGTAGGAGACATCTACCTGGGAACAGTGAAAAAGGTTGTTCCCGGATTGAATGCGGCTTTCATTGATATTGGATACGAAAAAGACGCATTTCTACATTACTTGGATCTTGGACCTAAGGTAAGTTCGCTTAATAAATACTCCAAGTATGTTCAAAGAAACAAAAACGCTTCTCCTAAACTCGATCGGTTCAAGATATTACCAGACATCAATAAGTTTGGTAAGATCGACCAGGTTCTGACCAAGAATCAACAGATTCTGGTACAAGTAGTTAAAGAACCGATATCTACAAAAGGGCCACGACTATCCTGTGAGTTGTCAATTGCAGGGAGATACCTAATACTGGTACCCTTCTCGAATACGGTCAGTATTAGTAAGAAGATTGCCAATAGTGCAGAGCGCAAACGCCTGGAAAGACTTCTATCCTCAATCAAACCAGAAAACTTTGGAATCATAATTCGTACCGTAGCTTCCGGTAAGGAAGTTGCAGCTCTCGATCGCGACCTGCGCAATTTGATGAAAAGTTGGCAGGATGGGATCAAGAAACTTAAGACCGCCAAACCCAGAACCAAGATCATCGGGGAGATGAATCGCGCATCCTCAATTTTAAGGGATGTATTGAACGAATCTTTCGACTCTATCATGACTGATGATCCTAAAATATTTGGAGAGGTAAAGCAATTTATCGACAACATTGCTCCTGAAAAATCTAAAATTGTCAAGCAGTACAACGGTAGAGCGAAGATCTTCGAGCGGTATGGTATTGAGAAGCAATTAAAATCGTTGTTTGGTCAAACGGTTAGCGTTGCTGGGGGAGGTTACCTGGTAATTGAACATACCGAGGCCCTGCATGTTATCGATGTTAACAGTGGTAATAAATCCAATGCAGAGGCAGATCAGGAAACCACTGCCCTCAAGGTAAACCTGTTTGCAGCAAAAGAGATTGCCAGGCAATTGCGATTACGGGATATGGGAGGTATCATCGTAATAGACTTCATCGACATGAAGAAAGCAGAGAATAAAAAAATGCTATTCAGGAAGATGAAGGAATTTATGCAGGATGATCGCTCTAAGTTTACCATACTACCCCTGACCAAATTTGGTTTGATGCAAATTACCAGGCAAAGGGTAAGGCCGGAACTAAACATTACCACCAGGGAGACTTGTCCAACCTGTGGTGGAACTGGTAAGATCAGTGCCTCCATACTAGTTTCTGATCAGGTAGAAGAGAGCCTGGAGCATTTACTACTGAAGCAGAATGAGAAAGGGATTACTTTGGCCGTCCATCCTTTCTTACATGCATATTTTACCAAAGGGATCATCAATAAGAGGATGAAATGGTTCTTTAAATATAATCAGTGGATAGGAGTGGAGCAGGATTCTTCTTTGGCAATAACCGACTTTAAATTCGTAAACAAAGGGGGTGAAGAAATCCAAATGACCTCTAATGCCTAGCTACTTCAGTTTGTTCCCGTTTTTTATCCTGCTGACATTGATTGCAGGTTGCAATGGGAATAGACAGGGCGTTCCGAACGTGGATCATATAGAGGTTTCGGTTCCCCTCAATCGCTGGGATACAGAAATCTTTGGGCTGCAGTCCAAACAAGAGATCGCAGATTTTCTGCAAGCCAATCCGCTTTACAGCAATCAATTTTTGCATATTGATCAATATCCGCATGACAGTGTAGCAGTAAACTATCTTAATGCTTTTATCAATAATCCAGCCAGTCAGGTTCTGAAACAAGAGTTGGAACAGGTATTCGGAGCCCTGGACCAACTGCAGCAGGATCTTGAACAAGCCTTCAAGTTCATGCGGTACTACTATCCACAGTGGGAGATCCCTAAGGTGTATACTGCTGTTACTGGTTTTGCCGGAAACGATTTGTACGTATCAGATAGTGCGATTGTGGTAGGCCTGGATTACTATTTGGGTGAAGGTGCTACCTATCGCCCATTGGAATTTCCACAGTATATCCTAAAGAAGTATCGCCAGGAGTACATTGTGCCATCCATAATTCTATTGATGTCTTCTAGCCTAAATAACACAGAGGTAGATGATAAGTCAATGCTAGCTGAAATAATTTATTACGGCAAGGCTTACTACTTCACCAGCCAGATACTTCCTACTGTTTCGGATAGTTTATTGATTGGATATTCCGGAGAGGAGTTACGCGATGTCAATCAAAATCAGGATGTAATATGGGCCCATTTTGTGGAAAACCAGTTACTGTATGAAACCAGCCACTTTACCAAAAAGAAGTACATGGACGAGAGGCCTAAAACCTTAGAGATTGGGAATAAATGTCCCGGTAGGATTGGTGAATGGCTTGGATGGGAGATTGTAGATAAATACATGGACGAACAACAGCTGACCTTACCAGAGTTGATGGAGATTTCTGATGCCAGACAAGTATTTATGCAGTCAAATTATAAACCTCAAGTTCCTTAATAGACTTTGGCTGATCCTGGGTCAGAACTTTCAGCAACTTCTGTATCGATAAGCCTCGTGAGAAGAAGGTTTCTGCAATTAATCGGGCATTCTCCTGCGATTTCTTGAGTGATGCTTTATCAAACACCAAAGGGGATAATACATCCGTAAGCATCTGTGGTTGATTCGGATCCACATAATACCCAATTTCATGTTGCTCCGTAATATCCTTTAACCACCCCTGGAAATTCACAACCATCAATTTGCCCGCTGCCAGCCCATCAAAATACTTGTTGGGGCTTCCTGTAGCTAAAACTGGTTTATCAGCATATGACACATAAACCACATCTGTCACGTTCAACACCTTGCGCAATGTTTCCCGATTACCATATGGAATAAAACTGGTGTTGTTCAATTGGTATTGGTTCGCCAATTGCTCAATTCTTCTCAGTTCTGAACCGTAAGCCATTATTAGAAAGTACAGGTGTGGATTACGTTTAGCATGTCTTGCCGCCTTAAGCAGATACTCCAAGTGATTGGCTTTTCCCGCGGCCCCAAAGTACGTCACAACTAGCTTCTGTTTGACCCCAAACCTAGATTCAAGCGCAGGATCCTTTGGTTCGGGACTGTAAAATTTACAATCCGACATATTGGGTATTACGGTTATGCTTTTTTCTCTGCATAGTTGTGCCATCCCATCCTTAATTCCTGGCGATAAAGCCACCAACCGATGGGCATTCTGGTAGACATTGCGCTCAAATTGGCGCAGCACATTGATTAGCCAGTTCGATTTTATCACACCCATTTGAATGGGAGCTTCTGGCCACAGATCACCTACTTCAAAAATATAGGGAGTGTTTCGTTTTGATTTAAGTCTTTGTGCTACCCAACCCGTGGTTAATGGGGTAGAGATGGCATAGCAGATATCCGCCTTTTCCAGCGTGAGCGCTTTACGGTAGGCTAGCCAAGCAAATTTGCTGAAGGCTATTATACGTCTGGTAAATCCAAGACTATTGTCATAGAAAACGGGAAGATAGTGAACCTTAAAACCCTCTAGCTCAACCTCAAGTGCTGAATTTTGGTTATGAGCAGTGACGATTTCAACTTCATGACCACAAGCAACCAACCCACGGGCTAGGTAATACGACCTCAATGGACCTCCACTTTCCGGGGTATTGAAATACTGATGGATTATCAGAACCTTCATCCCATCAATTACCTAAATGCTGATCCATCTATCAAGTAATATCCAGCATTTATTTAACCGAGATGAAGTTGACTTCAGTTCAGCCTCAATACAAAATGGGATGATCGAACCTTGAATAGTCAAGAATCGCCTGAATTGTTTCTTGCTTGGGTATTTTCTGGACCTTGTCCAGCTGTTCCTTGATATTGGTTAACTGAAGGTACTGATCCAACAGATCGGCGTCAACCAACATAGCTTCTTCTAGCCGTTGGCTTTCTACCTCGTTAGTTTCTTTATACAAATAACGCAGTACGTCATTGGGGGTAAATGTTTTGGTCATACGCAATATTATATTTCTTCATTTTTTTCCTTAGGTTGATCAAAGCGTACCGCATTCTACCTAAAGCAGTATTGATGCTCACCTCAGTAGCATCCGCAATCTCCTGGAAACTCATTTCCATGTAGTGTCGCATTATCAATACTTCTTTTTGTGCCGGAGGCAACTCCTGAATCAGCATTTTCAGCTTTTCATGAGTATCCTTTACAATCTGCTTCGATTCTATTGATTCCTCAGAAAACTCCATAGTATTAAACACATTACTACCATCTTCCATGATGATAGTAGGATACCGTTTGGCTTTCCTAAAGTGATCAATAGCAAGATTATGTGCTATCCGTAGTATCCAAGGAAGGAACTTTCCTTCTTCGTTATACTTACCAGATTTAATGGTATTGATGACTTTAATAAAAGTCTCTTGCATTAAATCTTCGGCTACATAATTGTCTTTTACAATTAAGTAAATGGTTGTGAAAACCCTGGACTTATGGCGGTTTAACAATTCCGCAAAAGCCTCCTCGTTACCGGTTTTGTAAAGTGATATCAGCTTGCTATCACTTAATGAATTCTGCATCATTTCATAACCTGTTTAGTAACGTAGAAGTCTATGCCATATTGTTGTGTTGGGTGGGTTAAATTTTAAAAATATTACTCCGAATCAATTTTAAATCTAGAAAAATCGCTGTTAATCTGCAAAATTTCTATTGAATCATCTGCAATTATCAGTCCAAAGTTAATTTGAATATAATGATAAAATCCTTGCTCGTTTGTCGTTCAAGGTACAGTTGTATGATTTGATCCCTTATTGTAATATTTTTTTATCCCTGTTGTATCTTTGCAGTTATGCCTGTTGCCTCCCCAGTATCAATCCACGAAATTGATGGGCTTGATCCCCAAAAGTACATCTTAATAAAAGGTGCGCGCGTCAATAATCTAAAATCTCTTTCAGTAGCGATCCCCAGAAATTGCCTGGTGGTAATAACCGGTTTATCTGGATCGGGTAAATCCTCTTTGGCTTTTGACACTTTGTTTGCAGAGGGACAACGCATGTATGTGGAGAGTTTGAGTTCCTATGCCCGGCAATTCTTAGGGAGGATGGAGAAGCCCGAGGTAGATTATATAAAAGGAATTTCACCAGCGATTGCCATTGAGCAGAAAGCCAATACCAGGAATCCACGATCAACCATAGGCACTACCACTGAGATCTATGATTATCTAAAACTGCTTTTTGCTAGAATAGGCAAGACCTATTCTCCGATCAGTGGTGAACTGGTTACCAGGGACTCTGTATCGGATATTGTGGATGACATTTATAAGTTGTCTGCAGGAGAAAGGTTCATGATAGCAGCTCCTCTGATTCGTCATAATGGTCGCAGCCTGGAAGAGGAGTTGGGATTATTGCTTCAAAAAGGTTACACCCGGCTAATAGTGGAGGGGAAAGCCCAGTTCATAGAAGATCTACTAGAAAGTGAAGAAATAAATAAAATAGTGGATGTTGACATCCTGATTGACCGAGGGCAGAATACTCAGCAAGAAATTGACACTCAAGCAAACCAGTTCCGATTGGCAGATTCGGTGCAGACAGCTCTTTTTGAAGGGCATGGCGTTTGCAAATTAGTTTTGCAGGATCGCTCCGAGGTCTACTCTGATAAATTCGAAAGGGACGGGATTACTTTTCAAGAGCCAACGCTGAACCTTTTCAGTTTTAACAACCCATATGGGGCCTGCAAAAGGTGTGAGGGCTTCGGTCATATACTGGGAATAGATGCAGACCTGGTTATTCCTAACAAGGAACTGTCGGTGTTTGAGGGAGCTATTGCCCCATGGCGAAGTGAGACCATGAAGAAATGGCTCAAGCCATTATTAGATAATGCCATGGACTGGGAGTTTCCTATACACAGACCGGTAAATGCATTAGATGCTAAGGAATATGAACTTCTCTGGATAGGGAAAGGACATTTCAAAGGTCTGGACAAGTTTTTTTCACATCTTGAGTCTAGAACCCACAAAATTCAATACCGGGTACTTCTATCGCGCTACAGGGGGCGGACCGTTTGCCCCGATTGCCGTGGTAGTAGGCTACGGAAAGATGCAGGGTACGTAAAAATTGCCAACAAATCCATCACTGATTTGGTACTGATGTCGGTAGAAGAGGTACTTCCCTTCTTCAGAGAGCTGGATTTGCCAAAGCACGAATATGTAGTGGCAAAGAGGATCCTAACCGAAATTGTCAATCGCCTGGAATATCTGGTAAAGGTAGGGTTGGGCTATTTGAATCTCAATAGACTCACTTCAACCCTTTCTGGAGGAGAGTATCAAAGAATCAGATTGGCCACTTCGCTGGGCAGTGCCCTGGTAGGATCAATGTACATACTGGACGAGCCCAGTATTGGTCTGCATCCAAGAGATACCGGAAGACTGATACAGGTACTGAAATCCCTGAGGGACCTTGGGAACTCGGTTATTATTGTGGAGCATGAAGAAGAAGTGATGAGGGAAGCAGACTACATTATAGATATTGGACCTGATGCTGGTACTCACGGTGGGGAACTAGTTTTTAGTGGTAGACTTGATCAGCTTAATGAACAGGTGAATTCTCATACATCCAGATTCTTAAACAATCTGGATCAAATCCCCATCCCCGCCAATAGACGTACTTGGAAAGACAGTATTTACCTGCGAGGGGCTCGGGCCCATAATCTGAAGAACCTCACCGTACAATTTCCTCTGGATGCGTTGTCGGTAGTCACTGGGGTAAGTGGGTCGGGTAAAAGTACTTTAGTCACGGAAATACTGTATCCTGCATTAAATCGAGCTCTTGAAATACCGGGAAAGGCTCCGGCCGCTTATGACCAATTAATCGGAGACTTAAGCAAGATTACCCAGGTAGAATTGATCGATCAAAATCCTATCGGGAAATCCTCTAGATCCAATCCCGTTACCTATGTAAAGGCTTATGATAGCATTCGTCAATTGTTTGCCAGCCAGGCATTGGCTAAACAGCGCAACTATAAACCAGCACTGTTTTCCTTTAATGTTGATGGAGGGCGCTGCGAGGAGTGCATGGGAGAAGGGAAAGTACGAATAGAAATGCAGTTCATGGCCGACATCGAGCTTACTTGTGAAAGCTGTGGAGGAAAACGTTTCAAAGATGAAATTCTTGAGGTTACCTACAATGGAAAGAATGTTGCCGAGGTATTGACCATGACCATTGATGACAGCATTGAGTTCTTTCAGTCAAATCCGGCCATAGTTCGTAAGCTGAAGCCTTTGCAAGAAGTAGGTTTGGGATATATCACGCTGGGCCAATCGTCAAACTCATTAAGCGGAGGCGAAGCACAGCGGGTTAAACTGGCGAGTTTTCTGGGCAGAAGTGCCCCTGACTTAAGGCAACATACGGTATTCATCTTCGATGAACCCACTACCGGATTGCATTTTCATGATATCCAAAAACTATTGAAGGCATTTAATGCACTGGTGGAGCAGGGCAACACCATAATTGTGATTGAGCACAACCTCGAGATAATTAAGAGCGCTGATTGGGTGATTGACTTAGGTCCTGAAGGAGGTGAAAAAGGAGGCAATCTTTGCTTCAGTGGAACCCCGGAAAAACTAATAGAAATGGGTCAGAATCACACCGCTAAATATTTGAGGACCAAATTGTCATAACGGGTACTTTATAACGTTATATTTGGGGAAAATAATTGATATGAGAGATCGAATAGTTGCCGGTAATTGGAAAATGAACAAGGATTGGGACCAAGCTTTATCCCTGGTGGCTGATATCCAGCAATCCCTTTCCCAAGAGACTACTAACTCAGACAAAATTATACTGGCACCACCGTTTATTTATCTAGCGGAATTAGCCAAAACAGTGGCCCAAACCCAGGGGTTATTTTTGTCGGCCCAAAACTGTCATCAAGAAGAAGCAGGGGCTTACACCGGAGAGGTGTCAGCACCTATGTTAAAGGCATTGGGGGTAGAGTATGTGATCCTAGGACACAGTGAAAGAAGAGAGTACTTTTCGGAAACCAACGAACTATTGGCCTCCAAGGTTGAAGCTGTTTTAAATCAAAATCTCAAACCAATTTTTTGTTGTGGAGAGCCACTATCGGTGCGTGAATCCAATATGCAAGAGGCTTATGTCAACCAGCAACTTACTGAAAGCTTGTTTAAGCTAAGTGCAGAGCGCATCAGTGAGATAGTCATTGCTTACGAACCTATTTGGGCTATCGGAACCGGAAGGACCGCTTCAGCAGAGCAGGCGCAGGAGATGCATGCTTCCATCAGATCTCATCTGGCAGATCAATATGGCCATGATATTGCTCAGGGTATTTCCATTCTTTATGGTGGTAGTTGTAAGCCTTCTAATGCCAATGAGATTTTTGCTGGAGCAGATGTCGATGGGGGATTAATTGGCGGAGCCAGTCTTAATGCGGCTGATTTCTTGGCTATTGCCCGCAGTTTTGAATAGGATTCAAAATCCAATGAATGTAATATTGTGTTATAAATGAGGTGGGTTTATACAGCCTTCTACTTTAGTTTTATCCTCACATTAATAGGTGTTAGTGTTAGTGATACGTGTGCCCAAGGATTTGATGCTTGCCAACTATATGGCGTGGTCCATATCACGGAAGACCCAAATGAAGCTAACTTTAGAGCATATGTCGAGGATTCGGAGGCCTTCGCTGATTTGGTAGTGTATCGTGAAGATAACCGACTAATGGCTGATCAACCGGGTATATGGTTTATTACCGATACCCCGGCATTTGCCAATTTCTCAGTATTTATTGAAAAGAATCGAGGATTAGCAGATTTTGCCATTTTCTACACTGACATCCAGTCATTCGCAGGATGTAATAACTAATGGATTTTGTAGAAGTAGATATTAATTGTCAGCAGGATCTTAAAGACCTGTTAACTGCAGAGCTACATCAATTGGGATATGAGTCATTTCTGGATACCAATGATGGCTTTAAAGCCTACCAGCCACTAAAAAACCATAACCCAGATATTCTTTCTGAGTTATTTGAAAGATATGCGTTAAGGACCAGTTTTACATCTAAGAAGCTATCGGACCGGAATTGGAACGAGATCTGGGAGAGAACATTTGAGCCTATTGAAATTGATGATCAGTGTAGGATCAGGGCTAGTTTCCATCAAAAAAAGGATAGCTTTCCATACGAGATCATTATTGATCCTAAAATGGCCTTTGGTACAGGACATCACGAGACTACCCGGCAAGTAGTACGCTTCCAGTTGCAAATTGATCATGTTGGTAAGAAGGTGCTAGACGTTGGCTGTGGCACCGGAATTCTAAGTATTCTTGCAGAAATGAGAGGGGCATCCAGTATTTTTTCCTTGGACAATGATCCTTATGCAGTTAGTAATACCGTTGATAACAAAGTTCTGAACAGTTGTCAGAATATAATCGTTAAAGAAGGTACAGTGTCAATGCTTTCTCCGGAAAGCAGTTTCGATTTGATACTGGCCAACATCAATCGGAATGTACTTTTATCGGAACTTTCGGTTTATGAAAGACATCTAAATGCATCCGGATCACTAATAATTAGTGGTTTTTATACATTTGATTTGCCAATTATCGTTAAGGAAATTGAAGCGGTTGGGCTTCACGTAGTAAAACAAACAGCTGAGCAGCAGTGGGCCTGTTTGTTGCTCAAAAAGGTATAAGCATGAATACCGTTCGATACTTTTTAATATGGGTTATTCTTTTTATGCCTCTATTCCTGAAGGCACAAAAGCTCCAATTTAACCAGGATCCCTTGTTATTTGGACAGGATTTGGCTGCGGTTTTTCAAGAAAGAGGTATGCCGCAACTGGGAATGGATTTCGAGCAGACCTGGAAAGGGGATATACCAATTGAGCAAAAGAAACAACTAATCGCATCATATACCTTATTGAGGGAAAAAGGATTTAAGCTTGACCCCCATTTTCAGCTTTTGACCCAATTGATTGTAACCGCCTCGGGTCATGCCGATGTAAACAATCAGGTATTTAACAATTTCGTTGCCACCTTACACGCTGCCGCTCAGTATCAGCAGAACCGAGCCATTCTGGCATTTCTGGAATCAACCAGGTTACTTTTAGATCAAAGAGCGCTATTTGCTTCTAATTATAATACGCTTCTGATAGATGGTGGCTCTATCGACTTCGAATATGTTGATGAATCGGCTGCCGTCCAAGAGGAACCAGCTGAAGAGCCTCAAGAACCTGTTAAAGAGCAGGTTGAAGAAGAAAACGACTGGTTTAGCGACTGGGATGGTGAAGAAGAGGATTGGAATACCGATTGGGAGGAAGATTCGGAAACTACTGCAGAAGAAGCCAAAGCCTTAATATTGAGTGCTGAGGAGCCTCAAATGCCCTTAACTGGATCGGTAATAAAGGTAAGCATGACTAATCTGACCTTTGTTACCAGGAATGATTCTGTTTCACTAAAAGGAACCAGTGGTGGTCTAATGCCTGCCAGCAAAACCTTTGTTGGAAAAGGAGGTCGATTTGATTGGGGAGGAGTAGGTCTAAACCCCAATGAGGTATTTTGCGATTTTAGCTCTTACAACTTTGAGGTTGATAAGCCTATGATCGCTGCATCAAACGTCCAGATGACCTATAAGGGAAAAGTGTCGGAACCCGTTAAAGGTGAATTCGAATATAGAGGTAGCAGCGGAAAAACCAGAGATAAAAGTTATCCAAGGTTTGTATCGTATGCCGAGAATATTGATATCAAAGGTATCTCTGATGAAAAGCTGTCCTATCGCGGTGGCTTGGGTCTTCGAGGCGATAGACTGTACAGCACCTCTATGATGGGAGGTAACTCTACCATAGAGATCAAAGGAACCAATAATTCCAGGTTAAGGGTGGTGTCTCGCAGCTTTCAACTACAGGATAGTATAATTGCCTCCAAGAGAGCTGGAGTTACCATTTTTCACGGTAATGACTCCATCCATAATCCAGCGGTACGTTTTCGGTATCAAACTAAACTTCATCAGGTGACCATACTAAAGGATGAGGGGACTTATAAGGATCTGCCCTTTTCCTCTTCATTCTTCAAGACCGACTTCACTGCAGATATGATCAAATGGAACATCGATGCGGACAGTCTGGACATCAGTATTCTCAGTGCCAAGAATAAGGTGCCCTCCAAGTTTGAATCACAAGAATACTACAACAACAAGAAGTTTGAGTCTCTGGTAGCGTTATATGGTTTCAACCCCTTGTTCATGGCTGTAGGACACGCTAAGAAGACCAACTCAAATGAGTTCTATGTGTCGGATCTTGCGAAAAAACTGAATCAGAATCCAGATAAGCTCCGGGGAGCAATGAGAGGTCTAATGAAGGATGGCTTCGTTGATTATAATGCACGTTCCGACTTAGTGAAGATAAAACGCAAAGGTTATCACTATGTATTATCACGACAGGATCGTAAAGATTTTGACAATATTCTAATCCCATCAGTATCACCATCAGCACCAAATGCGACATTAGACCTAGCGTCCAATGAGATTATTATTAGGGGAATTGAGAAATTTTACGTCAGTGAGCTTTTAGATGTATACATACATCCAAGAAAGCGTCAAATAACCATGCTGGAAAACCGGGATATCAGGTTTAATGGCAAGATAAACGCCGGAAACTTCCAGTTTATTGGGGAGCAGTTCCGATTTAGTTACGACAGCTTTCTCATCAGATTGCCAAAGATTGACTCCATTACTTTCAGCATCGATGCACCTGGGGAAGACATTGACAACGATGTTAAGCTTGGCATTTCCAACCAACTGCGGGAAACGGCTGGAGTGCTCTACATTAACAAGCCAAACAACAAATCCGCACGCAAGATCTATCCCGAATACCCCATTTTTAAAGCGGATGTGGGAGCGGTTGTATATTTCGATGGAGAAGAGACTTTAAATGGTGTGTATGATAAATCCATCTACTTCACCATTCCCGCCTTTGAACTGGATAGTGCCAGCAGCAGTGATCCCAATGTCATCCGATTTAAGGGCGTCTTCACCTCTGGTGGCATATTTCCGGAATTTGAGGAAGAACTGGTTATCATGCCTGACAACAGTTTGGGGTTTGAGCATAAATTGCCCTATGTGGGTTTCAAGACATATAACGGGACAGGTACCGTTTACAACCAAATCACCATGGATAAAAATGGATTGCGCTCCAATGGTAAGGTAGACTTCCTAACCAGTACCCTGTTTAGCGATGATTTTGTTTACTATATAGATTCAGTAACCACAGATGGGGAAACAGCGGAAATTAAACCGAAAACCGTGGAGGGTGTCAGTTACCCCATGGCTTCCATAAACGATTACCGCATGTTGTGGTTTCCCAAAACCGACAGTATGTATATCACCTCCAAGGAAGATCCCTTCCATATGTATGACAACACCGCTACCCTGGCAGGTACCTCCTTGATCACTACCTCAGGATTTTATGGTGACGGGGTGCTGTCGACTCGTGGCTCAGAATCTATATCAAAGAATTTCAATATGAAGGAAACCCAAATCGGAGCTGAAGATGCCTACTTTGAGATTAAATCATCTGACCCAGAAAAGCCTTCCTTAGTCGCTAAAGGAGTATCATTAGATTTTGACCTTGAAACAAATCTGGCGGGCATTAAATCTGAGCAGGAAGGTAATTCGTTCCTGGATTTTCCGTTTACACAGATTCGGACCTCTATTGCTGAAGCCAGTTGGGATCTTGACAAGCGAATTATTTCCATGAGTAAACCCGAGGATGTGGATATCGATCAATCCTATTTTTATACCACCAAATTGGAAATGGATTCTTTGGTATTTAATGCCACAGGTGCGGTTTATGACATTGACAAATTAGAAATGCAAATATCCGGAGTTCCTTATATGAAAGTTGCTGATGCTGAGATCATTCCGGACAGTAATCAAGTGTTTATCAGGGAAAACGCAGAGATAGAAAGATTCAAACATGCACAGATTTCCCTTGATACCATGAACAGGTACCACAATTTGTATGACGGCAAAATATCGGTAACCGCCCGACATGCCTTCGATGGAGAAGCCGTATACCAATATGTGAATGCCAATCAGGATACCTTTGAAATCAATTTCAAGAACTTTCTTTTGGTTAGGGATAAAAAGCTCAAGGGCAATCAAATTTTCTCAGTAGCCACCGGGGAGATCAGTGAAAATGACAGGATATATATTATGCCCGGTACACTATATAAGGGTGATGTTACGCTTTATGCAAACAGGCGTATTCTTCAGATGAATGGGTTTATAAAGCTGGATCTGAAGAGTATTCCGGATAATGACTCCTGGTTGGCACATAGCAGTGATTCGGAAGTACAGGATTTAGTAATCAACGTTAGTGAGGCAGTCTCAGAAACTGGACAACCTCTTACCTCCGGAATTAACATCGATCCCAATACTGGTGATATATACGGTACCTTCATTAGTGAAAAAAGAAATACCGGAGATCATGAGGTTTTCAATGCTAGGGGACTCTTTTCATATGACTCCGTAAACAATGAATACAAGGTAATTGATCCCAATAAAATCAAAGGCAACAGTTATTCAGGAAATATCTTTTCCTACAATGATAATACTACAGATATCAGATTTGAAGGACGTCTTAACTTGCTTTATCCTAGCACTCAGATCAAAAACCGCATGTCAGGTAAAGGCAAGGGAAATTTAAAAGACAAATCAGTTATCATGAATACTTTCCAATCCCTGGAGTTTGAAATTCCTACCAAAGCCATGGAAGCCATGGCCATGAATATGGGAGATATCATATCCAGGGTAGGTGCACCGCCGGCAAACACCGATCAATCAGCATTACTTTATAAACTGGCTGATGCGGTGGGTGAGAGCGAGGCGCAAGAATACCAAAGGAGGTCTACTACGGAGTTCATTTCCCTAGCCAGTATTTCCAGCCATTTGGAAAATGCCCTGGTTTTGTCAAATGTCAACATGAAATGGTCTCCGGAATACAACAGCTGGTATAGTGTTGGCAATTTAGGGGTAGCCAACATACTGGAGACTGAGATCAATGGAAAGTTGGAAGGATATTTAGAAGTTAGGAAACTTGAGGGTGATGAAGAATTCCACCTTTTTATAAAAGCATCTCCTACTACCTACTACTATTTTGGATATGTAGAAAACCGCCTGTACACTTATTCCTCCAATGAATTGTTCAATGCTGAAATCAATAAGAACAGTAAAGTCTTTAAAGCTGGTATCGGACAATACGCTTTCGCCAGCACCGAGATGGAGTTTATGCTGGAGTTCGTGGATAGATTCCGCAAAGACTATATGGACATCGATGAGCCCTATGAAATCAATACTTTCGCTCAGGAAGAAGTTCTTGATGAAGATTTCACCACCTTTGAACAAGAAGATCCTGATGATGAGGAAGATACAGGAGACGGTTTTTAATATAGCTTATAAATAACTATTATTGGTGCTCTTTATTTACGAATTGATCGTTTATGAGCGTTGAAATCATTATTGCAGTCGGTGCAATACTGGCCTATTTAATTGGGTCCCTCCCCTCGGCCGTTTGGCTGGGACAAGCTTATCAGGGAATAGATGTAAGAGATTTCGGTAGTGGCAACGCTGGAGCTACTAATACCTTCAGGGTTCTGGGTACCAAAGCAGGTATCTTTGTAATGGCTCTGGATGTTTTTAAAGGGTTGACCGCGGTGACATTGGCCACAGTTTGGATGCAACTGGGATTTATCGTGGAGTCTCAAATCATATTATTCAAACTGATTTTTGGAATTAGCGCTGTTTTGGGGCACATCTTTCCCATATACGTAGGCTTCAAAGGAGGTAAAGGTGTAGCCACCTTACTGGGCATGGTTCTGGGAATTAATCCATTAGTGGCAGCCATTTGCATTGCCGTTTTCATGATCGTGCTGTTGTTGACCAGGTATGTTTCAGTGGGGTCGATTTTTGGGACTTTAACCTTTCCGGTGATGCTAATCATTACTGATATCGAGCCCAATGATTTAATTTTGATTGTCTTCGGTTTTACCTTTTTCCTGGTAGTGCTCTTTACCCACAAAAAGAATATGTACCGGATTATCGATGGAACCGAAAACAAGGCGAACTTCCCCTCTAGGAAAAACAACTAATATAACATGAGTGAGATCAAATCTTATATCAGTGAAAATCGGCAGAGGTTTCTAGACGAGTTATTAGCCTTTTTGCGTATTCCCTCAGTTAGTGCTGATAGTAAATTCAAGGAAGATGTGTTGAGAGGTGCCGATTTTCTACAAAGTGCCTTGCAGCAAGCAGGGGTGGACTTAGTGGAGATTTGTCCTACCCCAGGCCATCCTATAGTTTATGCTGAACAGATTGTAGACCCAGATAAACCAACGGTCCTGGTATATGGCCATTATGATGTCCAGCCTGCAGATCCCTACGAGCTTTGGCATTCACCTCCATTTGAACCTGTTATTAAGGAGGAAAGAATTTATGCAAGAGGTTCCTGTGATGATAAGGGCCAGCTGTACATGCACATCAAAGCATTGGAAATCCTTAACCAACAAGGTTCTCCTCCTTGTAACATAAAGTTCATCCTGGAGGGAGAGGAAGAAGTGGGATCATCTAACTTGGAGAAATTTGTCAAAGACAACTCTGCAAGACTTAAATCTGATGTCATTTTAA
>JANQPK010000115.1 GCA_028289505.1 Cyclobacteriaceae bacterium | reverse complement strand
CGCCTCTGTATGCTGATATCCGTTCTGCTCCAAAAAGTTAGGGATATCGTTCTTTCGAATATTGGAACAAGGGAATATGTATTTTTCGTTTTTGTGCTTTTTGAGAACCTCTATTAGATCTCGGGCAGTTCGCGATCCAGTGAATATCTTTCTCTTGCGAATTACGATGTATTTTTGAAGGTAGTTGGCGGTTTGTTCTGAAATACAGAAGTATTTCATGTCAGCAGGCATTTCTACTTTAAGCTGCTTACACATGTTAAAAAAATGATCGACAGCATTGCGACTGGTGAAGATTACGGCTGTTTGATCGAGAACGTCTATTTTCTGCTGCCTGAACTCTTTTAGAGACACTGGCTCGACCTGTATAAAGGGTCTAAAATCTATTTTTAAATGGTATTTTTCCGCCAAATCAAAATAAGGTGATTTTTTACCTTGTGGCTTTGGCTGAGAAACTAAGATGCTCCTAACTTCGTCTAAATTTTTGGTCATCTCTGCAATCCGTGTTTTCCTAAACTTCTTAAGTTATTCCCCTTGAGAGAAAGCCTTTTAAAAGAAAATCCTGATGCCTATCAGCAGGGGTAAAATTTCAGTGGTGCAAAGGTAAGAAATTAAATGAATTTTTCTAAATGAAGCATCTCCAATTAATTTGAATAGCAGGATCACAATTCTGATGCCCAACAGCGTTACAAACAGGTACAAAAGCACCGTAAAAGCCAACTGATCCTCCATTTCACTTAGGTACAACGCCGTCGCCGCCAGCAAGGTAATACTTATGAAAATCAAGCCGATTCGAACGAAATCAAAAAAATGAATTTGGGCAATCTTGCCTACATTCAGCAACGAAGACAGCACTCTGATCAGTAGGTATTTCAATTCTACCACACAAAACGCTACAAAAGATAGTACCAGCCATCCCACCAGACTGGATCTAAAGGTATTTAAAGAGATGAATTCGAACATGTCAGGGATTCCACCGAAAACTCTCCAAAATAGCATAATTACTAGGGCAATGGTCAATCCGTAAAGTATGAAAAACAGGATGTTGGCGGTGCCCATATTTCTTTGGGTTAGTACTTTTTCCTCCTTTAGTGTTAAAGAAAACGCTTTTGAGAAATTGAAGAAGTCCTTATGCCCCTTGGGATATCGATTAATCAGGAATGCATAAAAGCTTGCCACCAACAATATGGCTACCACAAAGAAATCGGCAAATTGATCTTGAGAGCGCTGGGTTATCTGAATGATAGGATTTACCGGACCATCCAAACTGGATATAGGCTGCCTGGTGGTCAAAACAGTGGTAATAGTGCTGGGGTCCAGGTTTTTCTTAAAGAAGCTAATAAACAAGGACGATTTACCGTATTCTGAGAACAAGCTATCAGCGTCGTAGACCAGGCAGGTCTCTGCCTGGGCCCGGTGAACGATCATATTATTGATGAACACAGACGCACCTTGGGGTACACAAGCAGTCAGAGTCAAGCCTGCACTTTCACTGCGATTAATTATAATCCCCAGCACCGGATAGTTAAGTGATCGGCCATTAACGTAGGGAATATACTGTTCTCCAGTGCGGTTCACTGTAAGCCAACGGTGCTTAAGATCCTTTACCGGTACCCACTCAGATCGGTCTTGAGCAGTAGCTGAAAGTGACCAGCTCACCAATAACAGCCATACCAATACTCTAGACATTGAGCTTCCTCGCTTTCAACATCACCTGTACCAGCATCATCATACAAGCAATAGAAACTGCAGTTATGGCAATTAACAGATTATTCCCCATGTCGGCATTGGTATAGTTGAACCAAAACATGATCAGATTGAATATCAACAGTATTCCCAATACTTTGGCTTGAGAAAGGCCCAGGGTTAGTAACTGATGATGTAAATGGTTTTTATCTGGGTAAAATGGTGACTTGCCATTGAATATTCGTACCGAAAATACCCGCAGCGTATCAAAAATAGGTAAAATCATAATGCTCACCACAATGGCGGGAGCAGAGTGAATCTGCTGCATTTCTAAAATTTGGATGGCCATTACCGCCAGGATAAAACCAGACACCAAAGAACCAGTATCGCCCATAAAAACTTTAGCCTTGTAAATATTGTAGCGCAGGAATCCAAGTACCCCACCAGCAAGAGATAAGGCAACAAAGGCATATGGAGATTCAAAATAGAAAAAATAACCTCCAAATATCAGGGAGATCAAAAGTACAATTGATCCGGCCAGTCCATCCATGCCATCGATCAGATTGATGGCATTGGTAACACCAACGATCACCAGGAAAGTAAATACATAGCTAAAACCCGATTCCAACTCATAGATTCCTAAGAATCCCTGAAAACTGGTTATACGAATATCCGCCAGGAACATCACGATTCCCGTGGCAAGTACCTGTATAAAAAACTTCTTAAATGCCGATACCGTGGCAATATCATCTTTGACACCTATGAAGAATAGTAGCAGGGTACCGGCCAATAGTTGCTGAATGCCAAGATTTAGGTCCCCAAATATCATTAAGGATGACATAAATCCTGTAAATATGGCCAAACCTCCTAAGCGTGGGGTGGATGCATCGTGAATAGTACGGTGATTGGGCTCATCTAACAGGTTCTTATGATAGGCCACCTGAATGATGGATGGCACTGCGAAAAGTGCAATTAAGAATGCCCACAAAAAAGTTAGTGTCAGATTCCACATAAGCTAGGCTTCGTGTGCAATTTAGATCATTTTGGCTGTATTTACAACGGGGATTGAGGGTTCAAAATCTAGAAATATAACCAAAATGGATTTTAGATTGACCGAGTCCAAATTCCTGTGATTTCGAATTCCCTAAGGCCCAGACAAAACTAAATATCCCAGCCTTGGTGGTAAGACTTATCCCAGCTCCAGCACCCCAAGGTGTGTCTTTGAGTTGGTTGTTTTCCAGGTCGTAACGAAGCCACCAAGCCTGATCGTAAAAAGCAAATAAGTAGGAGTCGGTATCAAAAAAAAATCTGGGTTCCAATTTTGAATAAGCATAGTTATCCGCAAACAAGGTATTTTCTGTAAATCCACGAATAGAATTTAGGCCCCCTAAACGATACAGGTCATTAAAAAAAAGTCGGTCATTATAAACGCCGGCTGCGTACAAACCGCCAGCCAACACCCAATACTTAGCAACAGGCAAATAACCCTCTATGGTCAATTCCCAGGCGTATTGGTTACTTTCCAGGTCCAATTGAGTGTAAAGGCTGTCATTGATGGCACTATTCCTCCTAATTCTCTTGGCTCCAGCCGAAGCCAACAACTCAAATTTAATCCCTGATTTAGGGGTTTGGTAATTATCCAACCTGTCGAACCGGTAGTTCATACCATACTGGTTTAGGTTAAAGTCTGCCAGATCAGGAAAGTTTGTCAGGTCCTGAAATAAATCAGATGTAGGTAGTCTGGAGGACTTTAGGTTGGTGTTAATGCCAATAAAATGGTGTTTGGAGTAGGCGTACTCCATGGTGAGCTGAAATACTCGATTGATAAAGGTGGAGTCCTCTTTGAACAAATTGAATTGCATATCTAGGTCTATCGGTGATTTTAAGAGCATAGGTTGATAAAAGCCGATGTTCAGCTGCTGTGACTCCGGCTTAAAACTTTCCCAGAAGAAATTGAGTCTTCTACCCGATCCGAAAATATTGTGGAGCAGGAGGTTCATCTGTCCGGTTAGTAGTAGTTCCCCATCCCCTTTAGAGTTTGGCAGAAACCCGATGATACCATTTATCTGATTTGATTTCACTGACTCCAAGGTTAAATGTGTGCTTGCCTGGTCGTTCTGAAAAGTGAGATGAGGAACCTCTGACAATTTCAAGTAAGGCAGTTTATCTATCCTTAAAGGAATCTGTTCTACCATAGATTCAGAAAAGGCCGTCCCTACCGGTATTCTTAAATAGGCCTGCAAAAATTTTCGTTTTATCTTCACCGGTTCATTGAGTACAAGACTATCAAATGTGATGTATGGGCCCGGTTTATAATTTATTTTGGCTCTGACGGTTTGTTCCCTGATCCGAACAGAATCAAGCTTGACCGAAGCAAAAGGATACCCGGAATTAATGGACTGATTTACCAGTTGTTCCAGTAGTGCTTGTACTTCAGAGTAGCGAAAGGGTTGATTGGTATATAGTTTCTGCTTATACGCAGATTTGCGCAATAATACCGGATCAATATTGCCTGGATCCAGGGTCAGCCATTGGTATCTACCGTTTAAATCGACCTTTACTTTTAGATGGCGATGATCCAGCCATTGCAGATCGAAACCTGTTTCCAGGTATCCATCCCGTTCCAGATGCTTCTCCAGGAGGTCTAGTTGTGAGATTAGGGATAAACTGTCTTCAGTTCGTTGTTTGAGGTGATAGCCTTCAATTCTTTGAAGATCCTCCACCGAACCGTCGAATTCCATAAAAAAGTCCTGAGCACCTAAACCTCCCGGGATCAATAACAGCACCAATAAGCCGATTTTAGAATAGATGCCGATGAATGAAAAAAGTTAAATTTACCTTGTTAACAAATCTAATCATTCTTTGGCTGGTATATATATCCATGTACCCTTTTGTAGGCAGGCCTGTCACTATTGTGATTTTCACTTTAGTACCTCCACCGGGCAATCACCTGATCTGGTAAAGGCAGTAATACGGGAAATTGAGCTTCAGCATACCTACTTGTCGGGTGAGCTTATTTCTACCATTTATTTTGGGGGAGGAACACCCAGCCTGCTGAACCCCAGTGATATTGAGTTGATACTGGTCAGCCTTTCAAAATGGTTCAACCTATCTGAAGAAATAGAGTTAACCCTGGAAGCCAACCCCGATGACCTCACCGAACCCTACCTGAAGGCTTTGTACGGGCTTGCTATTAATCGATTGAGTATTGGTATTCAATCATTTAACCAGAAGGTGTTGACTTGGATGAATCGCGCTCATACTAGTCAGCAGGCAAAAGACAGTATAGAATGGTCTAGGAACATAGGATTCGATAATATCAATATCGACCTCATTTATGGAGTGCCTTTACCCGGATATAGCTTAGAGGAAGACCTTGATACCATTATTGCCTTTCTTCCCCAACATATCTCTGCCTATAACCTAACCATTGAACCAAAGACGGTTTTTGGGCACCAGCTGAAAACGGGTGTATTAAAAGAGGTAAGCGAAAAAGTGGCCGCAGATAGTTTTGAAAAGGTAATGGATCGCCTGAGAGCCGCAGGCTATCATCACTATGAAACCTCAAACTTTTCCTTGCCAGGAAAACAATCCAGACACAACCTTGGATATTGGCGGGGGCGATCATATCTGGGAATTGGACCAAGTGCTCATTCCTTTAATGGCCACAGCCGACAATATAATATTGCTAACAATGCCTTATATGTTAAGGCCATAAATAATGACCAGGTACCTTACAGCATCGAGCAACTGAGCCCAGAGCAAAGGATCAACGAAATGATTATGCTGGGCCTGCGCACCAGTGAAGGAGTGGATCTTAAGCTTGAGGCAGGGGCGTTGCGCTGGAATCTTATGCAACATAGCAGTACATACCTGGATAAGTTGGTAAAGGACCAATTCGCGAGAATTGACAAAAATAAACTTATATTAACCGATAAAGGTAAGCTAGTAGCTGATCGGATAGCAGAAGACCTATTTGTAATGGGGGAATGAGGGAATAGGGGAATGAAGGAATATGGGAATGGGGGAATTGGGAATGGGGGAATTGGGAATGTAGGAATTGGGAATGTAGGAATTGGGAATGTAGGAATTGGGAATGTAGGAATGGGAGAATAAGGGAACAATTGAACTGAGGAATTTGGATTTGCGATCGATAGTTGGAAATAAGGATATGTTGGTGGATTTGGATCATCCCCTGGATATTTCGATTCCCTTGGGTGACGGAATTAATAATCCAAATTGCTATCATACATCTCCACCAAAATTCTCTCCCGTGGTTCAAAATGGTTTTATAGGTGATGTCATTCAAGGGGGTAGCTGTAATCATTTTCGAATTTCTTTGGCCCCACACGGTAATGGTACCCACACTGAGTGTTTCGGGCACCTTTCCCCCGATCCAGAAATTACTCTGAACAGATGCTTGAAGAGGTTTCATTTTTTGGCCAAACTCATATCTGTAGAAGCGACTATCTCTGAGCGACAGGATTCGATTATTTTATGGTCTGAGGTGCAGAAGCTAGCAGGGCCCGATTTTCCTGAAGCGTTGGTGGTCCGCACCCTCCCTAATTCTGCAGAAAAATTAACACACAATTACAGTGGGACCAACCCTCCCTACCTGGAGGCTGGATTCGGCGAAAAATTAGCCTCGAAGGAGGTGCAACATTTATTGGTTGACCTCCCCTCGATTGATAAGGAAATCGATGAAGTATTACCGAACCATCATGGATTTTGGAACTATCCTACAAGTCCCAGGAGTGGATGTACCATTACTGAGCTAATCTTTGTTCCTGAAGTAATCCCAGATGGCTATTATCTTTTGAACTTGCAAATTTGCAGTATTGAATCCGACGCAAGTCCCAGCAAACCAGTTCTTTACAAGTTGATCAACAGCTAAGTTCCATTGCCTATTGAAATCAGGCAAATTGTATTATATTTGTTTTGTACTGACTTATCCGATGACAACCGAAGAAAAGAAGGCCCTATTGCTGCTGAAATCGATGATCTTCCATTACCATGGGCTTGATGAGGATGAAATGCAAATCCTCAAGAACACCGCCAAAGAGTTGGATGCAGCGGATGAATTGAATTGGGCCAACGGTTTTATCGCTGAAGATTTCGGAACTGCTTTTGAGCGGGCACGGGGTTTTCTAAAGGATACTTTGGGTCAGCACGAAAAGAGCCAAAAACTTTCCTATCTGGACCAGGTTTGGAAGGATAACTATCAAAAAGGATATATAACGGAAATGGAGGCTACTGCTATGTTGGAGTTGGCTAAGGATTGGGGTATCCAATCCGAGTTGATCAGCATGGTCAGAAGTTAACTACAGACTCATCATTTCCTTAAAGCGGGCTGCCTGTCTTCTGCTTACCTCCACATTCTGTCCTCCTTTCAATTGAACCATTAACCCGCCATTGAACCAGGGCTCAATTTTTTCAATCCAACTCAAATTAACGATGTGTTTCCTACTAGCTCGGAAGAAAGACCGGTCGT
>JANQPK010000014.1 GCA_028289505.1 Cyclobacteriaceae bacterium | reverse complement strand
GCTTTGGCTACTGGTATTTCGTATTCGGGCTCTTCAGTCAAACTTACCCGTACTGTATCTCCCAAACCATCCTCCAATAAACTTCCAATTCCCAATGCGGATTTAATCCGTCCATCTTCACCTTCACCGGCCTCTGTTACCCCTAAATGCAGTGGATAAGACTGCAATCCTTCCGCATCTAATCGGTTGGTGAGTAAACGATAGGCCTGTACCATTACTTGTGGGTTACTGGCCTTCATGCTGAGTACTATTTGGTAATATTTCAGGTCTTCACAAATCCTTAAGAACTCCAGGGCAGACTCTACCATGCCCAGGGGTGTATCCCCATAACGGCTCATTATACGATCCGAAAGCGACCCATGGTTGGTACCAATACGCATAGCGGTACCGTATTCCTTACAGATCTTCACCAATGGCGTAAAGCGGGTTCTTATGCGATCCAACTCCTGCTGATAAGAATCTTCCGTATATTCAATCACTTCAAACTTCTTGCGATCGGCATAATTCCCCGGATTGATACGGACCTTCTCTACTAATCTGGCAGCCAATTCCGCAGCATTGGGTGTGAAGTGAATATCTGCAATCAAAGGAACGCCAATTCCCTGTTGCTTTAGTGAGTCCTTAATCTCTTTAAGGTTCTGTGCCTCTTTCAGACTTGGAGCAGTAATTCTAACATATTCACATCCGGCCTCCACCATTCGGATAACCTGCTCTACTGAGCCCTTGGTATCCATGGTGTCCACGGTGGTCATGGACTGTACCCGGATTGGATTTTGGCCCCCCAGCGGTATGCCCCCTATATGCACCTCGATGGTTTTTCGTCGAGAATAACGGACTAAACTATCGCAATAACTACGACCTGTTTCAATTACGGGGGCAGATGCAGAATCCATGGTACTAATTTAACCTTTAATGTGCGAAATTGTTATGATTTCTATATATCACCTAATTGAGGTCTCAATACGATATCTTCCACCACAGTACGCGGGGAAAGAGTATAAGTGTGATAAATAGAGGAAGCAATATCTTCGGCTGGCATAAATCGTTTCTGGGGTAAATCAACATCTTTCCAGCTGTCGCTTAAAGTAGCACCTGGTAAAACCGCGGTCACTCTAATACTGTGTTCTTTCATTTCCTCTCTCAGTACCCTGGTAAACCCCAACAGGGCATATTTGGCAATGCAATAACTGCCACCATGTTCATAAGGTTGAATGCTGGCAACGCTGCACATATTGAAGATGTGCCCGGTACCTTTGCGAATCATTTGGGGAAGTATACCCCTGGTAATGCGGTAAGCGCTATACAAGTTGATATGTATCATATCCTCCAACGCTCCTTCTGGCTCTGAGGATACCTTACCAGGAATAAAAGCACCGGCATTATTCACCAAAATATCTATGTCATTAGATTGCTGGCTCACGAAATCCAAAAATCGATCCACTCCTGCTTTCTGGGAGAGATCAGCCGGAACTGAATGCAATTTTCCAGAACGATTCTTTTGCTGTGCATCCTGATGTAATGCTTCCAGTTTGGTCTGGCTGCGGCTGCAGGTGATGACATCAAACTTATGTCTCAACAGGTTTAGCACCACTGCACGGCCGATACCCCTGCTACCTGCCGTAACTACCGCTGTTTTGTTCCCCTCCATTATTTGACAGTACGATTTTTAACTGATGGTTTTTATTATATTTGCTGCTGATTGATTCATCTGATTTTGCACACTCGGACAGACCAGCACCTGCTTAAATGTAGCTATTCCCTCAGATTTTAATGAAGAGTATTGGTAAATATTTCATTTTCCTGGGTTCACTTTTCGTGAATCGAGAATCCTTTAAAACTTACCTGAGGCTAATTATTGACGAGAGTATTTTGGTGGGAGTAAATTCCATTTTTATCGTAGCCATTGTCTCCACCTTTATGGGTGCCGTTACGGCCGTCCAAAGTGCTTACAATCTGGTCAGTCCTCTAATCGAAGATTATATTATCGGCACGCTGGTTCGAGATATGACAGTACTTGAATTGGCCCCTACGGTGATCGCTATTGTTTTTGCTGGAAAAGTTGGCTCCAGTATATCCAGTGGTTTAGGCACCATGAGAATTACCGAACAAATCGATGCGCTTGAAGTTATGGGAATCAATAGCGCTTCCTATCTGGTGCTGCCAAAGATCATATCGGCGGTGATCATGTATCCGTTGCTGGTATCATTGGCTATGTTCCTGTCCATTTACGGTGGCTACATTGCCGGAACTCTAACCAATATCCTCACCGAACAGGAGTACATTTATGGAATCAGGCTTGACTTTAACCCCTTTACAGTAAAATTCGCATTGATCAAATCGGTGGTCTTTGCTTTCCTGATAAGCTCTATCTCTGCCTATAAAGGATTTTTTACCAAGGGAGGAGCCTTAGAAGTGGGCATTGCCAGTACCAATGCGGTAACCAACAGCTGTATTGCGATCCTACTGGCCGACTACTTATTAGCAGAACTGCTCTTATGATTGAAGTTGCAAACATATACAAGGCGTTTGACGGCAAACAAGTACTATCTGGTATCAACGGTAAGTTTGAACAGGGAAAAACCAATTTGATCATTGGTGCCAGTGGTACCGGAAAGACAGTATTACTGAAATGCATAGTAGGCCTTATTCAGCCGGACGATGGCAGTGTCTTTTACCATGGTCGAGATTTCACACATGCTGACAGGGACTTAAAAACAGATATAAGAAGGGAGATTGGTATGCTTTTCCAGGGAGGAGCATTGTTCGACTCCAAGAATGTAGAGGAGAATGTTATGTTTCCCCTGAACATTTTAACCAAGATGCCGCCAGATGAAAAGTTGGATCGAGTCAATTTTTGCCTGGCAAGGGTGGGCCTGGAGAATGTGAATAAAAAGATGCCTTCAGAGATTAGGGGTGGTATGAAAAAAAGAGTAGGTATAGCCAGGGCCATTGTCAATAACAGCCAGTACCTCTTCTGTGACGAGCCCAATTCTGGATTAGACCCTCAAACTGCGATAATGATCGATAACCTTATCTCAGAAATAACCAAAGAGTACAATATAACCACCGTGGTGGTAACCCATGATATGAATTCGGTAATGGAGATCGGTGAATACGTGATGTTTCTACACAAGGGGCTAAAAATCTGGGAAGGCTCCAATGAAACCATATCCCGTACCGAAGCCAAAGAGTTGCAAGATTTTATTTTCGCCAACAAGCTAATGCGCACCGCACAGGCGAAATGATCAGGCAGTTTCCAATGGTAGTCTGAAATAAAAACGACTACCTTGACCAGGTTCGCTGTTTACTCCTATTTCACCATCATGTTCAGTAATCACTTCCTTGGAAATGGCCAAGCCCAATCCAAGTCCTTTCTCATTTTTCACCCCATTGGATTGAAGTTGTACGAACCGCTGGAATACCTTGCTGTGATGTTGGGCAGGAATTCCTGGGCCAAAATCTTTTACTGAGAATTCTACCTCATCATCGATCTTTTTGGCTTCGATGATAATCTTACCCCCCTGATCGGTATAACGAATGGCATTACTCAAAAAATTAATCAGCACCCAACTGATTTTCTCTGTATCCGCCAAAAACTCCGGGATCTCAGGATCAATAACTTTTTGCAAACTTATTTCCTTCTCACTGAGTTGTACGTCAAATGGCGATGCAGAGTACTCCACCACTACCTTTGGTGAAACCAGTTTCTTTTCTAATTCAATATTACCCGTTTCCATTTTCGAGATATCCAGCAGTTCAGATACCATTTTTATCAGACGTTGCACCTCACTTTTCATCGATACTACAATTTCGTCCTGCTCTGGATTGAGGTTGCCAAAGCGTTTGTCCTGGAGTAACATCAAGCACATATTAATAGCCGACAAAGGTGTTTTAAACTCGTGTGAGGCCACTGCTATAAAATTAGTCTTTGCTTCGTCAGACTGCTTGAAATAGGTCACGTTCTTTAACAGCAGGATGTATCCAAGAGATTTGTTTTGATTGTCAACATCCTGGACGTCAATAAGGTCCTTACTAAAGAATTCCTGCTTACCCTCGTGATGTTCGATCTTAATCAGGTTTTTGGAGTGTTCTTCATCCACATCAGGAGCAATATGACCGTTTGATTCCTGCTCCAGACTATTCAGCAAGCCACGCATCACCGGGTTTTCTTGAGAAAGCTCATCGGCATTCTTTCCTACCAACTCATTTTCGGATAGGCCCAAGATCACGGTAGCAGCGTCATTCACCAGAATAATATCTTTCGATTCATTGAGTATTACCAGTCCATCGTTGATACTTTTGATAATGGTTTCAATACGGGTTTTCTGGGCCTTAATTTCTTCCAGGTTGGTTTCTTCAAACTCCTTCAGCTTTACTGACATGGTATTAAAAGCTTTACTGAGATTGCCCAGTTCAGTGTCTGAATCAACCTCAATCTTCTGCTCATAATCACCGTCTGCCACCCTTTTGATCTTTTCGGTAATATCCAAAATGGGTTTTACAATAAGCTGGGGAAATTTATATGTTGCCAGACCTGATATGATCAATACCATAATCAAAATCAGGAATACATAGATCTTTGCATTAAAGTAGAGCTTTTGCACCACCTGGTCTTTTTCACTAAGTGCAGCGTGATTCAAATCAATTAGCTTGGTACAGGATTCCCTGAGAATTTCGTTTTTCCGTTGCAGCACAGAAAAGTACAAGCCAACTCTATCCGATGTTATCCTGAAATCATACAATTCACCTTCGTACTCACGATATTGGGTGGTCAGAGCATTGATCAACTCCTGTTCGCCTTCCTCGGAAATATAGTTTTTGCAGATTTCCAGATTGCTGGCAAAAATCTCTGTTTCACGCTCCAGAATACGCAGCAGAATGTCTTCGTTGTAGTTGGTACCCAAACAGATTTTGGACAGGATCTGATCCACCTTGGCCAACGACACAATCAACTCTTCGGCGGCCTTTACACTGCTGTAATTTTCCTCCAGTATTCTTTCAGAGGCCTGACCTACATTTTCCATATAGTATATGGATACCCCTGCCAGGATCAGGAAGAGAATAAGAATAAATATAAATCCCGAAAAGATTTGGGTTCTAAGTTTCATAAGTACCCGGCTTCTAGGTGCGCCTGGTTAATCCAGTCCGTATTCTTTTAGTTTCCGGTATAGGGTGGCCAGACCTATATCCAGTCTCTTTGCTGCTTCTGATTTGTTGCCATTTGCATTATCCAGTACCCTTAGGATATGCTGTCTTTCCACTGACTTCAAATCGGACAATTCATTGGTAGTCTCGGATGACCCATTAGTTTGCATTTTTGGTAGCGCTGCACTAACTGAAAGCAGCTCTTTAGGCAGCGTATCCGGCGTAAGCTCCGTATCCTCTGCTAGGATCACCGATCGCTCTATGACATTTTTCAGTTCGCGAATGTTTCCAGGCCAGGCATGTTTTTGAAGCTTTTCCAGGTATTCTTTGGACATACTTTGAATGGTTTTACCGATTTTCTCGGCGTTTACATTCATAAAGTGCATGGCCAGTAATGGAATGTCATCTCTGCGTTCTCTGAGCGAGGGGATCTCAATGGTAAAGGTGCTGAGCCTGTAATACAGATCCTTCCGAAACTCATCTTCCTTGGAATCTTCGAAAAGATCGCGGTTAGTGGCGGCAATTATGCGCACATCAATGGGAATCGGTGTGGTTTCACCCACCCGGTTTATAGTTTTGTTTTCCAGGGTCCTTAGTAATTTAGCCTGAAGGTCAGCGCTCATTTCCCCCAATTCATCCAAAAGAATGGTGCCACGGTCAGCCACCTCGAAATATCCCTTCTTATCGGTATGAGCTCCGGTGAAAGAGCCTTTCTTATGGCCAAACAATTCTGATTCCTGCAAATCTTTGGGAATAGCGGCACAGTTAATAGGAATAAAAGGGCCCTTTCTTCTCCTACTAGCCAGGTGCAAGGCTTCGGCCAACAACTCCTTACCAGTACCAGTTTCACCCAATAGCAGCACCGTGGTGTCAGTTACAGCAACTTTTTTGGCCAGTTCAATCAGATGATTGATGGCATTGGACTTCCCGATAATCTTGGCAAAACTAGATTTGGATTCAAGCCGGTATTGTAACTCATTCAGTTGCCGGTTGAGCAAAGCTTTCTCCACTGCTTTTCCAGCCAACAAAGGAAGCTTGTCATCACCATCACCTTTAGTGATGTAATCGAAGGCACCGAGCTTCATGGCTTTAACGCCATCCTTCACATTGCCGAAGGCCGTCATTACGATCACCTCAATCTGAGGATAGTCGCTTTTAATGGATTTGGTAAACTCAATGCCGTTCTGATCAGGAAGCATTACGTCGGTAATCACCAGGTAAATGTCTTCATTCCGCAGGATATCTACACCCTCCTTGACGGTAGCCGCCGAGAATACCTTAAAACCTTCTAGTCCTAGAATTTTAGTAAGTAACTCTCTTAAACTGGTTTCATCCTCGACAATCAGGATCTTTTTACCGGTTATATCCATGCCTCAAAATTATAAAAATACCTAAGCTTTTGACCAACAGCCTTGACTTTGAATTTGCAGGACTACAAAATTAAATAATTAGCTATAAGAGGATTAGAGAATTAGTAAATAAAACTTACATGGCACTAAAGGATTGATGGATTGAATGAGTGAATAACCAGTCGGCGGCATTCAGTTGGCAGTTGGTTCGAGACTGAGGACTGCAGACTGATGACTGCCTACTGAATAATCCCGTCCTTGATCTCCAACTTGCGGTCAGTCATGCTGGCCAGTTCTTCGTTATGGGTGACTACAATAAAGGTTTGATTGAACTTGGATCTGAGGTCAAAAAACAACTGGTGTAATTCCCGGGCGTTTTGAGAATCCAGATTTCCGCTGGGCTCATCCGCTAGTATAACCGCAGGGTTATTAATCAACGCCCGAGCCACTGCTGCCCTTTGTTGTTCCCCACCGGAGAGTTCGGAAGGCTTGTGGTCAAACCGTGCTTGCATGCCCAAATAGGTCAGCAATTCGGTAGCCTGATCCTTTACTTCAGTCTCGTTCCGATTCCCAATAAATCCAGGTAAACATACATTCTCGAATGCAGTAAACTCCGGTAATAGGTTGTGGAATTGAAATACAAATCCAATCTTCTGATTGCGGAAGATGGCAAGATCCTTGGGATTGAGTTCAAACAAGGATTGATCCTCTAACTCCACCGACCCACGATCCGGATTATCAAGTGATCCTAGGATATGCAGCAAAGTACTCTTACCAGCACCTGAGGCTCCTACAATAGAAACGATTTCCCCTCTGGCTACATTAACATCAATTCCCTTCAATACCTGCAGTGAATTAAATGCTTTATAAATTCGGTTTGCCTTTAACAAAGTGATAAAAATATGACCCTCAAAAATAGTAAAATAATAGCAACAGTGTAGAGCGTGGAGTATACAGTTTTGGAGCAGGAGCAACAGTTTACAGCATACAGCCTGTATGCTCATTGATGTTGCTGTTGCTGCCTATAGAAACTGTATGCTGTTGACTCTTGTTGTTGCTCACTAAATAACGTAGATTCGTGCAAAATTCGATTCATGAATATACACGAGTATCAAGCAAAAGATATATTAAAGCAGTATGGGGTTAAAATCCAAGAAGGGATAGTAGCCGACAACCCTGAAAAAGCACTGGAAGCAGCCAAACAACTTCACGCTGAAACCGGTACCAGCTGGTATGTGGTAAAGGCTCAAATACATGCCGGAGGACGGGGAAAAGGAGGTGGAATCAAGTTGGCCCAAAGTCTGGGAGAGGTAAAAGAACTGTCTGATCAGATTCTGGGAATGCAACTGGTAACCCATCAGACCGGACCTGAGGGCAAAGAAGTGCATAAGGTATTGATCGCTGAGGATGTTTATTACCCTGGGGATAACGAGCCCAAAGAATATTATCTGAGTATATTATTGGACCGTGCGAATAACTGCAACGTGATCATGGCCAGTACTGAAGGAGGAATGGACATTGAAGAGGTGGCAGCCAAGACACCAGAAAAGATTATCAAAGAAAGAATAGATCCCAGCGTGGGTTTGCACGGATTTCAAGCTAGAAAAATAGCCTTTGCGCTGGGTCTACAAGGGAATGCCTTCAAGGAGATGGTTAAATTCATCAACGCCTTGTACAACGCTTATGAGAATATTGATGCCTCGCTGTTCGAAATAAACCCGGTGCTAAAGACTTCGGACGATAAAATACTGGCCGTCGATGCCAAGGTGAATTTGGACGACAATGCGCTGTTTCGGCATCAGGACTTGGCAGAGTTGCGTGATTTAAGTGAAGAAGATCCCTTGGAAGTAGAAGCCAGCAAGTCGGGCTTAAATTATGTGAAGTTGGATGGTAATGTAGGATGCATGGTGAATGGAGCAGGACTGGCCATGGCAACTATGGATATCATCAAGTTATCCGGTGGTGATCCGGCAAACTTCCTGGATGTTGGCGGTGGTGCCAACCCCAAGACGGTGGAGGCAGGGTTCCGAATTATCCTGAAAGACCCCAATGTCAAAGCCATTCTGATCAATATCTTTGGCGGTATTGTGCGATGCGACCGGGTAGCCAGTGGCGTAGTAG
>JANQPK010000073.1 GCA_028289505.1 Cyclobacteriaceae bacterium | reverse complement strand
ACAATATCTCTTAAAGAGTATTTTCCCCTTTGTTTTCTTCTTTCTCTCTCCAACAAAAATCAACGAAATTTACCTGCCTTCAAACATACGTCCCCTTTGAAGTCATTCCTTCCGTTGGAGCCAACCTTAGCCAATCAGAAAAACACCAACCATTCTAAGTAAATTGCTTGTTAACCTCCCATCTAGTAAATTCTGGTCATGGTTGCCATTTCGAATTCAGATGCCCGCAAACTAGCCTTGGCGCAACAAGGTTTGCTATCCGCTAAACCTAAGTTCGGCAGAGGAAAGAAGGCTGTACTAACGGCGATAGCGCATCTGGGTTATATACAAATCGACGCCATATCCGTTATCCAGCGCGCACACCATCACACCCTTTGGTCGCGCATCCCAGGCTATAAACCCCGCTACCTGTTCGATTTGCTCGCTAAGGATCGGTCAATCTTCGAATATTGGAGTCATGCTGCTGCCTTTCTTCCCACCGAAGATTACCAATATGCGTTCTTACACATGCAGTTGCTTTGCCAGAAAAGCCGGCATTGGTATCAAGTAGATCCGGAACTTAGAGCAGCAGTACTGGAAAGGATCAAGCAGGAAGGACCGCTTTATGCCAGGGATTTCGAAACCCCAAAAGGCTCCGTCGGGATGTGGAATTGGAAGCCCGCTAAAAGAGCATTACATGAACTATTCATGGAGGGGGCAGTGGCGGTAAGATCACGGGATGGCTTTCAGCGACTTTATGACCTGCCGGAAAAAGTAATACCTGAACCTTACCACACCTCCGCTCACACCCAAACACCCACACTTTCCGAGTACATCTGGCACCTGTGTCAACAAAAAATACAGGCTCATGGTGTAGTTAATATTGCTGAAATCAGATATCAGATGCCCCTTAAAGCCGCAGATATCGAATCTGTACTAAAACAGAAAACCGACCAGGGCCAGATTCTCCAGGTAAAGGTTGAGGGTTCTAGTGGCCTATACTACAGCCAGTCCGAGATTATTGCTTCGATACCCACCAGAGTGGTTCCTCAAATTCATTTTTTATCACCGTTTGACAATGCGGTAATCCAACGAAAAAGACTCTCTCAGTTATTCAATTTTAATTACCAAACTGAGATCTACTATGCAATAGACAAACGGAAATACGGATACTTCAGTTTACCTATCTTGTACGGTACCGAATTCATCGGTCGTATGGATCCCAAATCGCACCGAAAACAAAAACAACTGGAGATAAAAAATCTGCAGTTGGAACCCAAAGTCAAAATTACCGACAGGTTGATTACCGATCTTAAACAGAAGTTAGGTGAGTTTTGTGACTTCAATCAATGTACCTCATATAGGATCGCTAAAACAGACCCCCTTACTTTAAAATCGGCTTTGCTGTGAGATAATTAAAGGTCTAATCCTATATTTGGTAAAATTTTTAGCGATTTCGTTCGTTCAATTTAGGACTGTCAATCTCATGAAGTTACTTTTTAATACTACCACCTATTTATTTTTTGCTTTCTTAATTGTCAATTCCTGCGGCAAAAAAACCAGCACCACACTAAGCCCATCGGCTATAGATTCTCTGAGGACCGTTTTTCAGGGTATCAATGTCGATCTGGACAACACCTGGAAGGAAATGATCAAGGACGACGATGATAAGTTGGCTAATATGAGAAGGATACTGCAGGAGGTAGAGTACAGTGGCAAATACAATCGTCTAAAACTTGACTCGTTAAAAAAAGACATCGACCAGCTAGCCGAAGTGAGATACGACCAACAAAGCATGTCTGATTCGGAATTGATCAATACTTATGACGATATGACCAACCAGGTGATGGGTGAAGTAATGGTATTTACCACTCGACTTGAGCAGTTCGAGCAATATCCCATCATGGGTGAACTACTGCAGGAGGTCTTCGAGGCCGACGAGCGGGTGCTACATTACAGAATTCAATATGACAGGTTGGCTAAATCCTATAACTCCTTTTTAGAAACCCATGAAGGAGACCTGAAAGCCCTGGCCAGACAGAATGATCTGCAACCTAAACCGTTGTTCGAGTTACAAAACTAATTGAATATTGAACATTCAATATTCAACGTTCAATATTGATCTACAGGACGCTTAGTTCTGATCTTACGAACTGCATCAACTCCCGGATATAGTCACGGCTAAAATCAAATTTGATATTGGCAGCCTGGTAAATTTCCGGAATGGTTCTCTTGTATCCCAGCTTCAGTGCATTCAAGTACCCCTCCAAACCCTGCTTGGGATCTTGCTTAAAGTTTTTCCAAACAGCCACCGCCCCCAATTGTGCCATACCATATTCGATATAGTAAAATGGCACTTCATACAAGTGCAGTTGTTTTTGCCACAAATAATCTTTTGCCTGTTGTAGCCCGTCCCAATCCGTTACACGATCTGAAAAAGCATCAAAAATCTTATTCCATTCAGCGATTCGTTCCTCCACTGTATGCTGAGGGTTTTCATAAACCCAATGCTGAAATTTATCAATGGTTGCTACCCAGGGTAAAGTTTCCAGAATCTGCTCCAGGTGTTCCTTCTTAGCTCTCTTGAGTTCTTCAGGATCTTCAAAATAAACATCCCAATGATCCATGGTAATCAGTTCCATGGACATAGAGGCCAATTCTGCTACCTCCGACGGTGTACTTTTGAAACTACCCAGTTCCAAATCTCGGGTTACCAGCGAATGGACCGCATGCCCACCTTCATGAAGGATGGTAATCATATCCCGTAAAGTACTAGTGGCATTCATGAAAATGAATGGCACCCCTATTTCGGCTAGAGGATAATTATATCCTCCGGGCGCCTTTCCTTTTCTCGATTCCAGGTCCAGATGACCCATCTCTTTCATTATGGACAGGCAATCACCAAGAAAGGGATCCAGACGTTGGAAGCACTCTATAGTCTTATCAGTGAGATCCTCACTACCCTCAAAAGGTTTCAAAGGCTCGCGGCCTAATGGGTCAACGGCTTTGTCCCAGGGCCTAAGTTCGCTTAAATCCAGAAGTTGTTTGCGTTCCTCGGACATTTCATCGAGAAAGGGAACTACTTCCTGAGCTATCGACTGGTGAAAATCAAAACAGTCCTGGGCAGTGTAATCAAACCTGCCCATGGCGGCAAACATATAGTCTCTGAAATTGTTAAAGTCGGCATTAGTAGCCACCTGATGCCTCAGTTGAATGAGTTGGTGGAAAAGCTGATCCAATTTGTTACTATCAAATAATCTTCTTT
>JANQPK010000056.1 GCA_028289505.1 Cyclobacteriaceae bacterium | reverse complement strand
CTCTAGTACGGAGTCCGTGACCTGAGTGGTATTCGCAGTTCCTCCCAAATCAGGGGTAACGATTCCCTGGGCGGTGGTTTGATTAATGGCCATTAGTAGTTTATCAGCCGCCTCTTTTTCACCAAGGTGCTCCATCATCAACGCCGCTGACCAGAATTGCCCGATGGGGTTCGCAATGTTTTTACCAGCAATATCAGGGGCAGAACCGTGTATGGGTTCGAACATACTTGGGAAACTCCCCTCCGGATTAATATTGCCGCTACCTCCTAAACCCAAGCTACCCATAATGGCCCCTCCTAAATCGCTTAATATGTCTCCAATCATATTAGTAGTGAGGATAACGTCGAAGTATTCCGGGTGCAATACAAAATTGGCAGAGGCTGCGTCTACATACATTTTTTGATAGTTGACCTCCGGATATTGGCTGGCTACTTCGGCAATAACCTTATCCCAATAACCCAAGGTATAGATCAAGGTGTTGGATTTGGTGACGTTAGTAAGCTTGCCCCGTTGTTTGGCGGCTAGTTTAAAGGCGTAGTGCGCCACCCGCTCAATCCCCGATCGGGTGAAGACGCTGGTGTCTGTGGCCAGTCCTTCGGGTCTTTCTGGATACACCGTACTACCGCTTTGTACAAACTCGCCTTCGTTATTTTCCCTGATAACCACAAAATCAATGTCTTCAGCACCTTTATGCTGTAGGGGGCTTTGGATAGCATCAAACAGTCTGACTGGCCGATAATTAGCATATTGTTTAAAAGCGGTTCTAATGACATTGGTAAACATCTTAAAGGGGAGTCGATCATCGACTTCAGGTAATCCTACAGCTCCAAACAAAAGGGCATCAAATTCGGCCAGTTTTGGCAACGCATCTTCAGGCATGAAACTTCCGGTTTCCAGATAATAACCCGCACCGTAAGGGAAGCTTTCAAAATCAAAACCAAAACCGTGATTTGCCGCGACCGCGGTCAACAACTGCTGACAAGCAGGGACAATTTCATGGCCCACACCATCACCGTTTATTACTGCTATTTTGTATGTTTTCATACTTAGGATTTTCAATTATTATCGTAGTTATCCGAAATATAGTCAATCCCAGGCAATCATAGCACGGTGGGTTCAACCCTTACCTAGCTGTAAAGGTTGTATTCAATGCCTTCGGATTCCAGGGATTCAAGTACGGTTTGAACAGGGAAGCGTTCCACCAGGTTTTTGTCAGTCATTACCAATACCCGGTTGAGCTTCAAATCCCTGAGGTTCATTCCTACTTCACGGGTAACTCCAGGACCAAAACGCAGGTTGGAACGGGCAGTTTGCCCAGCAAATTCTTTTTCATGAGCTTATGGTATCAGTTAAGCCTTTCCATCAATTCCAGCATGGCCCTGCCGTTGTGGTAAGGTGCCTTCCAAGGACCAGCCTTGTGCTGGTGGTAGTCCACCACACCCTTTTTGTTTACCTTCCAATGCCATTCACCTTCTGGATCTGCTAAAAAGCGCTGAACGAACTCCCAGTTCTTTTCAGCTAATCCGAAGTATTTCCTAGATCCTGTAATTTGCCAAGCATTGATTAGGCCAACCAACGCTTCTGCTTGTGGCCACCAGTGCTTATCGCTGTCTGTAATATGGGTGTCAGTACCTTCATACATCAGACCGCCATCCAAGTCAAGGCCTCTTAAGGCTGCTTCAGTCAAATTTACTGCGGTAGCTTTACATTGCTCCGTAAGACTGTTAATCCCCAATACTTCAGCAGCCTTCAGCAATAACCAACCTCCTTCGATATCATGACCATATGATTGTGTTTCTGACTTCAAATTCCAATTCTCATCAAAGAACAAGTGAAAAGAATCCTGTTGATTGATGAATGTATTTAAAAACAGTTCCACTAAGTTTTCCAATTGTTGATGCAATCCTGCATCGGGCCATACCTTGAACAGGTTGGTATAGGCTTCCAATAGATGGAGATGGGTGTTCATGGTCTTGGCTTCGTTAGCATCCTTATCGCTGAGCCTAAGATCTTCCAGTAATGACCATTGTCTATCAAATGCCTCCAGGTAACCGTTTCGTTCTCGATCAAAACTATACTTTTCAATAAGAGCATACAGGTCCTGAGCTAGCTCCAGAGCAAGTTCGTTACCAGTCGCCTGATAGAACTCACTGAAACCATAAATGGCAAAGGCTTGTGCATAGATTTGCTTTTTAGGGTCTATCGGTTTTCCCTGATGGTCCACCATCCAGTAAACTCCACCATATTGATTATCAATGAAATAGTGCTGGAGATAATCGAATGCCCTGGTAGCCATGTTTCGATAGTCTTCACTACCAAGATGGTGAAAGGCGGAGGAGAAAGTCCACAGAATCCGGCTATTGAGAATAATTGCCTTCTGGGCTTCAGTTACCAGCTTTCCATGACCATCTCGCTTGCCATGGAAGCCACCGTTTTCCAGGTCAACCATGCTACTGGTCCAAAATGGAAGAATGCTGGTGACTAAATGGTTCTGGCAGTTATCCGCGGTGAGCTTCAAAGATTATGTGCTTTGATAAATTCAAGGTTGCTTTCGATAAGCGCTTTCCTGGTGTTGACGCTTGCTGCTGATCTTAAACCATCCTCAGGAGTGTTGATGCAATAGTCAACCAGTTGATCTATGCTTGAAGTGGCCACATGCATACGAGTATCAGAAGAGGCATAATAGATGTAAACCGTGCCATCTTCTCTTTTTACCCATCCGTTGGAAAAGGCCACATTAGAAACATCTCCTAATCTTTCTTCCCCATAAGGTGCCAGAAAGTAACCCCCTGGTCGATGGATTACTTTTGCAGGATCGTCCAATGCAGTAATAAACATGTAAAGTACATAGCGAAGCCCTGCGGCGGTTCCACGCACTCCGTGAGCCAGGTGAAGCCACCCTTGATTCGTTTTCAATGGGGGAGGGCCTTGCCCGTTTTTGATCTCCTTGATGGTATGGTACTTTTTGGGATCAATGATTTGTTCGCGGTCTACCGAGGCATTTTCCATGCTTTCGGTTAGACCCCAGCCGATTCCTCCTCCTTTACCGGCATCAATAAAGCCATCTTGGGGGCGCGTGTACAGGCCGTATTTCCCATCTATGAATTCTGGGTGTAGTACCACGTTTCGCTGTTGACTTCCAGCAGACTTAAGGTCTGGAAGCCGCTCCCATTTCATTAGATCACGGGTCCGTGCTATGCCACATTGGGCATCAGCTGCAGATTGATCGTATTCGGGTGCTGAGGGGTCCCTTCTTTCGGTACAAAACAAACCGTAAATCCAACCATCCTGGTGTTGGGTGAGGCGCATGTCGTAGACATTGATATCGGGATTTTCCGTCTCCGGCATAGTGAGCGGATAATCCCAAAATTTGAATCCATCAATGCCTGTTTCACTTTCCGCAATGGCAAAAAACGATTTACGATCGTATCCTTCAACCCTGACTACCATACAGATTTTTCCATTGAATTCCATGGCGCCCGCGTTAAAGGCGGCATTGATACCTTGCCTTTGCATCAAAAACGGGTTGGTATCAGGATCTAAATCGTACCGCCAGAATATCGGTGCATGGTCTGCGGTGACCACTGGATATTGATACCGAGTGAATATCCCATTGCCAGGTTCAATGGGGACATTTTTCCTGGTGATCAATGAATGGTGTTTTTGAAAAAGTGCTTCTATTTTATCTATATGATTCATCTGATATCAATTACGAATTACGAATTACGAATTACGAATATGGCGTTAAGGCTTCAAGTACCAATGGACCAATTTCTAATTCCTCATTTCCAATTTCTAATTCAACTAACCGGTAACTTGTCATACCAATTCCTCTTTAGAATCAGAGAGGTCACCACCACAATTCCTAAGCTGACTACTAACGGAACCACTTCCATCAACACCAGGTAAATGGGCAGTATCACCAGTGCAGTTTGCCACACAATACCGACTACTACGTTGAACATATCTTGTTTGAAACTAGCGTTTTTCACGAATCCAGGATCCTCGGCAACCACCTTATCATGAATGGGTTTCCAAAAACCCCAAGGACGTACGGTGCGATAGAAATCCTTTAGCACTTCTTCGTCTACCGGTGGAGCGCTGTAGGTACCAATTATGCAGGCTATAGCTGAGATCAGCAGCATCAACGGGAAAGTGTATAGGTCAAGCACTCCAACAAATATATACCGGAATGTCAGCGCCGGTATCAATCCTCCCACCATTCCCCAAAAAAAACCGGTGCCATTAAAACGCCACCAGTACCATTTCAAAACATTGGCGGCTACGTAGCTGCCATACAACCCCGATACGATCCATTGTAGGACATCATTGACATCCTTGGCAAAGAAGCCCATGATGATACTGATCACCACCAT
>JANQPK010000051.1 GCA_028289505.1 Cyclobacteriaceae bacterium | reverse complement strand
CTTCGTGCCCTAGTGCCTTTGTGCCCTAATGCCCTTCGTCCTTCGTACCTGATAAAGTACTCCCTTGTCAAATGGTGACCAAATGGCTGTCTTGACCTGAGCAGTTTTCAGTCCCTGGTTCACCCATTGATTACAAGTTTGGAATAAGCTGAAATTCCCACTGGCTTGGTAAAACCGGTCATTATCGGAGTATCCCGCAGCTTGGATTTCACTTAGGCTTTTCTGCTTGCCGGTGACAAAAGTATCCGCTATATATTGGTTCAGTAATTCCATTTGTTCCGGACAAACTGGCACCTCAGTCCAATACGAGGACCGACCTTTAAGCCACACCACATGCACCGCCGAGGGACTGTTGGTAAACAATGCGCGTAATGCAGTACCCAGTCGTAAGTCATTCCAGGTAGGGGTATCAATGTAAAATTTTCTATCGCCCCAACCGAATGCCAAATAGGCTACCCAACTCGGAGGATTTAATTGATTAAGTAAATCCGTATTTACGGATTCTACGGGCAGGATAATGTCCAGGTGAATACCATTGGAGGCAATAAAAGCGTATTTCTTTTCTTCACAGCTGATATCCCTAGGAGAAGTGGATATCATCGATAGTAACAATGCTGATAGCAGATAAATTAGCATCAGAATGCTGATACTGGCCAGAACATAACCAACAATTTTCAACCACCGGATTACCATCAATCACCGGCTAATTTTTATCATATTCTAAAACCTGTCCTAGTTCTTGTAATTGGGCTTTAATCTTCGGATAGGGTACCTGTTGTACAGCCAATTCACCGTCAATAGCCAAGGAGGCTACCACCGCAGCACTTTGTCCTAAAATCATAAAAACTGGCTCCATTCGAATTGATCCAAATGCAATATGAGAGCTGGAAACCGCTAGCGGTACTAGTAGATTCTGGCACTGCTCCTCTTTTGGCCTGATTGCCCCAAGGGCTATTTGATAGGGCTTGGGTGGTTTTACTCCGATATCCCCTTCGTTCTGTACATATCCCTGATCAGTGATATAGCGCTGAACATTATGAGAATCCATGGTGTAGGAGCCCATACCAATAGAGGTAGTAACCGGATTTCGATCCATGATTTCATGCTCCGTCATCACAAATTCGCCAATCATCCGTCTTGCTTCTCGCACATATATTTGATGAGGCCAGTTCTCATTATCAGTGAATTCATCTTTAGCCAACCCCCACTGACTCATCTCCATTCTGATCTCATCAGGGACCCTGGGATCATTGGCTAAAAAATACAACAGGCCTGTCTGATACGATACATGCTCTTCAATGATCTGCTTTCTCTCTTCATAAGTTCCTTCAGGATACTGGTAGTTCATACCAATGTTATCAAAACTAAATGGACCATGATTGTTGACATCAGTTTTCAAATTGGGGATTGGATCAAATTTGTGGAATGTATCCCTCCAACCAGCGTTAAAAATCCTGATCATGAGCTCGTATTCAGTTGAGTCATACCCCTTGGGTTTTTTAAAAGGTACTCTGTTCTCTTCTACTCTGGTCAGGCAGGTGCGAAAACAGTAGGCTTGAATTCTTTGATCACCATCGCCGTAATTACCGGGATGCTCTGCTGATATTTTTGGCAACACCCCGGTGGCCGGGTCACCTGGTGTAACATAGGGTTCAATGTGCATATCCCCGAAATGATGTCCATGATGCAGTACTCCAGTTTGTACCCCATTCCATTCTTCCCCATAAGTGTCCTTCGACTCCCTGCCCACGTGATAATCTACTCCAGCTGCAGCCATCAAATCGCCTTCGTAGCTGGCGTCTATGAATACTTTTGCAGAAAATCGGCTCCCGTTTAAGCAGGCTATGGATTTGATCTGGCCTTTTTCCATTTCAACCCCATCCTTTCGATCCAACCAGTGGTCGCGAAATACAGGTATTTCGTACTCTTTGATCATATCTTCAAACACCTGTTCTGCAATATGAGGTTCGAAGATCCACATGGTCCTGAACTCACCATCAATGGCTACTGTTCCCTGACCTTTGTTTCCGTATTCCTCCTTTCTTTGCCAAACCCAGGTAGCGGAATCCTGGTAATAGTTGTACACCCTTTGGTAAAATTCCCGCGATAATCCTCCAATTACTTCCTTATTCCCGGTGTCGGTGTAGCCTAGTCCGGAAGCTGTGAGCCCCCCCAAGTGCTGATCGGGTGCTACTACTATCACATTCTTACCCATCCTGGCTATTTGTACTGCTGCAGTTACTGCTCCTGAAGTACCACCGTAGATCACCACATCCACAGAAATCGTCTCGTTATCAGGGGGTTGTGCGCTCTGACAGGTACTTAAATACAACAGGCTTACCATTAGGATTAGCACACGATAAAATTTTGGGAGAGGAGTTGGAATTGTTACTGGATTCAGCATACTTGAACATGTTTAGTGGTAAATTAAACTTTTTTAGCTGCAGTCACTAGAATATCTAAATCATCTGAGGGAATTTTGTCCCTGCTCCAGGCCCAAAACATTTATTTAAAGAAATCCGTAGATGAAAAAACTCCTAGGTTTAGATTTTTCTCATTTTAGAGGTGACCTCTTGGGAGGGATCACTGCAGGGATAATAGCACTTCCTCTGGCCTTGGCTTTCGGTTTACAATCTGGCCTGGGTGCTGCCGCTGGTTTGTATGGGGCCATTTTCATTAGCTTTTTTGCGGCGGTATTTGGCGGTACCAACACTCAAATTTCTGGTCCTACTGCCCCCATAACCGCGGTTAGTATGGTGGTGGTAGCCGGTATTATCGCTGCTTGCGAAGGTGATGTTAACCGGGCGCTGCCCTTGATCTTTGCGGTTTTTCTTTTGGCAGGCCTGATACAAATTGGTTTGGGGTTATTTAAGGTAGGTGCCTACATCAGGTATATTCCTTATCCGGTAGTTTCAGGCTTTATGACCGGTATTGGAGTGATTATTATCATTACCCAGATATTGCCTTTGCTGGGGTACTATCCAAAAGAAGACCAGGAGTTCGTTCGAAAACATGTACCTGAAGCCGAGGAAGTACTGCTGGAAAGAATCCTCAAAGAGGAGGCAGCGGAAGAAATACTGGTTTTGGAAGATTTTAAGGAGACCGTAAGGCGTGCTAGCTCCATCTCCGAACAGCAAATTAGACAGGAAGCCATTGTTCTGGCTCAAGGTGATGCTGCTGGAGTGATTGGATCGATCAAAGTATTTCCCAGGGCTGTAATTAATGTCAACTTCACCGATCTGATCCTGGGGCTGTTTACCATTGCTATAATTTACGGCTGGAAAAGGGTCAGTAAAATTATTCCCAGTCAGTTAGCGTCACTGATTATTGTGACAGTCGGTGCTTTTTTGCTAGTCCCGAATTATCGTACCATCGGAGAGATCCCGGCTGGCTTCCCTGAGTTTAATCAAGACATTTTTACCATGTTTAGTTTTGGGGAAATCAGGCCTTTCATTGTAAGTGCCTTCTCATTGGCATTGCTGGGATCAATTGACTCATTGCTCACCTCGGTAGTGGCTGACAATTTAACCAAAACCAAACATAAACCGAATCAGGAACTGATTGGGCAAGGGATTGGCAACACCTTTGCTGCATTATTCGGGGGTATTCCCGGAGCTGGTGCTACCGTTAGGACGGTAGTAAATATCGACTCTGGGGGAAAGACCAAAATTTCAGGCATGGTAGCTGGATTATTGCTGTTGCTGGTCTTATTATTCTTAGGGCCATTAGCATCAAAGATTCCGGCGGCGGTACTGGCGGGAATTCTAGTTGCTATTGGTTTCGGAGTAATGGATTGGAAAGGCCTGAAAATGATCAATAAAATGCCTGCCAGGGAGGTGTTTATGATGATTATAGTATTGGCGATGACAGTATTTGTGGGGTTAATTGAGGCTGTGGCTACCGGGATGATATTGGCATCAATTCTATTTATGAAAACCATTTCAGATGTGGTAGAACGCAGAACCGTCAGCGCTCCCTTGAAGCATTTTTCACCAGAGATACCATGGGCTGATGAAGGTGATATAATTGACAGAATTGGTAATAAAGTGTACATCAAGCATCTGGATGGTCCATTGTTTTTTGGATTTGCTGCCCGTTTTCAGGATTTGGTTAAGGCGTTGCCAGAAATTAAAGTAGTAATCATTAGAATGGATAAAGTACCCTATGTGGACCAATCAGGCCTTTATGCAATGGAGGAGGCCATCATGGGCCTTCAAGCTAAAGGGATCAAGGTGGTTTTCACGGACCTAAAAGGTCAACCACTGTCTATTTTTGAAAGATTTAATATAGTCCCCCGCTTAGTGGAGCGAGAATACTGCTTTGATAAATTTAGTGATGCAGCTACCTGGCTGGAGTATTATCTAAAAGATGGAAATTACCGTCCCCAAAGCACCAAGAGTATTTAGGATTAAACATTCCTCAAAACCCTACATCGGTAGGTAATCAAATACACTTCCGTTGAATGTCAATGGTCTAAAGCCCATTTTTACCTTGCCTAATAGCGCTAATTCTTAGGCAATGAAAAAGGAATGGATCATGAAAAAGATATTTTTTCCAGCATTAATGCTAATCGCAGTTTGTTTGATAGACAGCTGTACATCTGGTAAACAGGCTTATCAAAAAGGTAATTATGACGAGGCGGTACTAAAGGCGATTTCAAGACTAAGAAAGAGTCCCAATAACAAAAAAGCTTCACAAACGCTGATGGAGTCCTATCCGTTGACCGTTAGCTGGCATCAGGACAATATTAATCGCGCCAAGCAGTCCAATGATGACTTTAAGTGGGAGCGGGTAGTAAGTGAGTATAGACAAATCAATCATTTATACGATCAGTTAAGTCGTTGTCCGGCATGTCTTCGAGTGGTTAGTAACCCTGTTAATTATGTGGCTGAATTAAACGATGCCAGGGCGCAGGCTGCAGCGATTCGATACCAAAGAGGTGAGGAGCTCTTGGCTAGAGCCCGTACCACCCGTAATCGGAATGAGGCGATAGAGGCCTATCGCCATTTTGAGGTAGCTTTCAACATGATGGGGGAGTACAAAGATGTTCGTGATAAGCTTGAAGAGTCAAGGTTCATGGCAATTTTGAAAGTGGTAGTAGAACCAATTCCTGCGCATAGAAACCTAGAGATTTCACATGAATTCTTTGAAAACAAAATCCTGGAATTCGTGGAGTCCATGCAGGTTAACGAATTCGTGGAATTTTACTCTTCCGAAGAAGCAAAAAACATTGGCTTAGAACAGCCAGATCAAATCATTCAGTTACAATTTGATGAATTTGTTTTAGGTCAGGTCTTCATAAAGGAGAGAGAAGTGCAGGTGAGTAAAGATAGTGTAGTATTGGCGGTAATTAAAGCCCAGAACCAAATAGAGCAATCCGATGCATTAGTGCTGGCGCACTCCAGAGATAAAAAGGATGAGTATCTAAAGTATCTGTTACCAACTCCCATAATTGCCAGTCCTGAGTTGGAAGGCAGCATGGAACAACCTCATAGTTTTGGTATCTCAAAGAACTTCTTATCACCTGTTAGCGCGAATCAGGATACCACTATTACCACAGTCTACTCTTCCGAAGAAACGGATAGTCATGATAAAAAAAGTAAGAAAAAGACAGAAAGTAGGGCTAAATCTGGTAAAGGAACTTATCAGCCAGTAGACTTAAGCGTGATCAGGGAGGGTAGTACTGATAATGTCAATACGGTAATCCCCCAAAGTGATCCAGAACCCAAGGAACGCAAAGTTTATGGAACGGTAAAAGCCACGGTGCACGTGTTTAAAAAATCATTGACCTCAAGGGGGGTATTGGATTTCAAGATAATAGATGCCTACAGCCAACGAGTACTAAGTCAAGAAAAAATGCCAGGTGAATTCGTCTGGTTCACCGAGTGGGGGTATTTCAACGGCGATGAACGTGCCTTGGATGACTATTATCTGGAGGTTGTGAAGTCGAAGGAAGCTTATCCACCACCACCACAGGATCTTTTTGTGGCATTTACCCAGCCTATTTTTGGCCAGGTAACTACTAAGATCAATAACTTTTACAGAGGATATTAATTTAGTTATGGGCTTTGAGTTATGAGTTACCCAATAATGCGACTCATAACCCATAACCCATAACTCAAATTAGTCTCGCTCCCACCATACTTTGGTGTTGATGTCATCAGGACCTTGCCGGGCTACTGCCGCTTCATAGTTGGCAGTATTCAAGGTCTGTTGATCACCAGGATAGAAGAAGCGCACTGGTACTTGGTCGTTGTTGACGTTATCGGGACCAGGTATTATAAACGAAGGCAATCCAGTTCGTCTGTAGTCATACCATGCCTCATAACCTACCAGAAATGAAGCTAACCATTTCTGGGTCATGATAGTCTCCAGATCACCATCGTAGGCCACGCCAGCTCTGGTCAGGTAATCATCCGGTAGGACGACACTCCAATAATTGAATGAAGCCCTCACACCATTTTCATAGTATTCCTGGGCATCGCCACTAATCCAACCTTTTTGTGCAGCTTCTGCCAGGATGAATTGTAACTCTGCGTATTGCATAATGATGGCATCCACCGCATTGGGTTCTTCGTAAAGGATTGGTCCACAACGCGATACGTTGGCTGCACCCCCGTTGTAATTTGAGGCGTTGTTTTCGCTCAACCCATTTGGCATCCCAGCCAGTAGTTCCGGATCATCATCCGGATTGTCTGTGGGCCTGAACCAATTGAACAACCTGGGGTCGTCTAAATCCCTGAGCACCCCTTCAATGGTCAAACTAAGTCGATATTCATCGAAAGAGCCTACCCTGTAGGTATGGACTGGCCAGGTATTGGGCTGGGCAGGCAGATACTCCATAACCGCATTGTCCAGATTACTTTCGAAAATTGGCTGTGAATCGATAATTGATTGTAGCGTAGTAGCGACGTCACGTCTCTTAGAAATCCTCATTAATGCTCTAATTCGAAGAGAATTGGCCAATTTTTTCCACTTAAGCATATCACCATCATACAACAGGTCACCACCAATTGGAGACCCGGATAATTGAATGATGTTATTGGCTTCCTCCAAGTCAGCAAGTATTCCGTTATAAATTTGCTCTTGCTCATCATAGACAGGTTGAATAATACCATCGACCTTGGCCCTGGTGGCCTCAGAATAGGGTACATCTCCCCAATTATCTGTCAATATTGAGAACATCCAGGCTCTCAGCACTAGAGCGGTTGCGGTATAGTTTGGATTTGAAGTTTCCTCTGCTATTTCTAAAATATTGTTTACATCTCTAAGATTGCCATACAAGGTCCCCCACAGGTCTGAGTTGGTTCCCCAGAGATAACGGTCAAAATCTGTAAAATTGATCTTTGCAGTTAATTGCGCCACAATATTCCCCTCGTTCCAGGCCTCTAACGCGATATCATTTGCCGCCAAGTTAATCACCCGGGGCAAGAGTAGGTCCGCACTAACCCTTTCAGGCTGGTTGGGATTGCTGTTAAACTCTTCGAAATCATCGGTACAGCCTAGCAATAGCAATAGGCCAACCATTGGGAGATATAA
>JANQPK010000045.1 GCA_028289505.1 Cyclobacteriaceae bacterium | reverse complement strand
CTATATCTTTATCTCCTTTATACCCACCTCCGGTAGCAGACCAGGCTTCCCAGTTTTTAGCATCAGTCATCCAAACATCTATCTCCCATTTGTCTTCCGGATGCTCCGGTAAGAATACCGTACCGGTAATATGTCCTGTACCATCTTCATATTGTTCGACAGTACCCCCATCGACGAACAGGAATTTACCATGTTTGCCGTCCTTGTATTTAGAGATCCAAACAGCATGACCTGCTCCCTGAGCAGCTTGTGCAGGACAGATCGCACTGGGGTGCTGATATGGCTGATCTGCAGTTGGTTCCTCACAAGAGAGGTCAAAATTGAAATCACCCTTCATCAACTTACCATCATGCTCGTAAGTAAACCAGATGGATAATCCTTCTTTGTCATTCTTATCATTTGCCGCTTTACCCACTTGAATGGCAAATTCATACCCGGCTGGGGAATGGTGAAGGTATAGTACTTCACCTTCATTTTTCCCCTTTCCAATAAGTCGATTGTCTTTATTGGGATCCATGATATAGTATGTCCAGGTTTTATACCATTCACCAACTACATCTTTATTTCCTTTGTAACCACCACCGGTGGCCGACCAGGCATCCCAATCCTTGGCGTCGGTCATCCAGACATCGATTTCCCACTCATCATCAGACTGGTCGGGTAAATAGATACTACCCGTAATGTGTCCGGTACCATCTTCGAATTGCTGGACTGAGCCTCCATTTTGGAAAAGGAACTTGCCGTCCTTACCATTTAGATATTTCGATATCCAAACAGCATGGCCCGCACCATCTGCCGCTTGAGCCAAACAGTTGGTGGAGTTCTTGCTGCCGTTGGCATAGACCATTGAACTGCAGCATAGCAAGAGCAATAAGGTGAAAAAAACCCTTTTTGGGTTGAAGTTTTGTAAAGGTGCGATCATAAGCCATGGGCTTTTGGTTATTATAGTTCACTCTTTTTTTAGAGTACCCGTTAATACCTGGGGCTTCTTTGATAGTAACCAGATAAAAAGTTATGGAATGGATAAAACCTTACATCAGTAATCAAATGGGAACAATTGAACAGGAAAATGGGGGAATATGGGAGCAATTGAGCATTAGAATGGGGGAATTGGGGAGCAATTGAGCAGGAGAATGAGGGAATGAAGGATTGGTGATTTACCTGTAGATACCGGACCTATCTAAGGTGCGGTATTGGATGGCTTCTGCCAAGTGTTCCACTTTGATGTCCTTGCTGGCGGCAAGATCTGCAATAGTTCTGGATACTTTCAAAATTCTGTTATAGGCCCTGGCCGATAGTCCAAGTCTTTCAATTGCTGTTCTCAGCAGGTTACTTCCGGCCTTATTAATCACGCAAATCTCTTTTACCATTTTAGCGGACATCATGGCGTTGGAATAGATCATAGGAGTCGAGTGAAATCGATCACCTTGCTGCTCCCTGGCCTTTATGACCCGATTTCTAATGAATTTGCTGCTTTCTGCCGGTTGTTGCCCCATCATTTCCTCCAGTGGAACCGGCGTCACCTCTATATGTATATCTATCCTGTCCAGCAGAGGCCCACTTATCTTGTTGAAGTACTTTTGTACCATGCCCGGGGCACAAACGCAATCTTTTTCAGGGTGATTGTAATACCCACAGGGACAAGGGTTCATACTGGCAATCAGCATAAAGTTGGCTGGATATTCCAGACTTTGTCGGGCTCTTGAAATGGTCACTTTTCGATCTTCCAGTGGTTGCCTGAGAACCTCTAAGGCTTTTCGTTGAAATTCCGGCAATTCATCCAGAAACAGCACCCCATTATTGGCCAGAGATATTTCACCTGGTTGGGGATAGCCACCACCACCCACTAGCGCGGTATAACTTATAGTATGATGAGGGGCTCTAAATGGTCTTGTTGTCAGTAGAGAAGTGTCAGTGGTAAGATTGCCCGCCACAGAATGTATTTTGGTGGTCTCCAAGGCTTCATGTAGTGTGAGTGGAGGCAAAATTGAAGGGAGTCGTTTAGCCAACATGGTTTTCCCGGCACCCGGGGGTCCTATCATAATAACATTATGGCCGCCAGCAGCCGCAATTTCAAAAGCTCGTTTGATATTAATCTGACCTTGCACCTCCGCAAAATCAAATTGGTAATTGTTGATATGGTGGTAAAAGATATCCCTGGTATCCGACACCAAAGGTTGAATCTCCAGAGTTCCCTCGAAGAAAGAAACCGCTTGCCTCATATTCTCTACCGCAATTACCTCCAGATTGTCTACTATGGCGGCTTCAGCTGCGTTTTTGTGGGGCAACACCATACCTTTGAATCCCAACCGTCTGGCTTCAATTGCAATGGGTAATACTCCCTTTATGGGCCGCAATGTTCCATCAAGTGACAATTCTCCCATGATTATATAATCTTCAAGGATTTCGGACTTCAACTGACCGGTAGCCTTCAATATGCTCAGCGCTATTGGCAGGTCATAGGCAGAGCCTTCCTTGCGAATATCAGCTGGCGCAAGGTTGACTACTACCTTCTTGAAAGGGAGACGGAAACGGAGAAATTTAATGGCTGAGACTACACGATGCTGACTTTCCTTTACCGCGCTGTCCGGTAAGCCAACCACGTAAAACTTATGCCCCTCATTCAGTGAGACCTCGATAGTGACAAGAGTGGCGTCTACTCCATGGAGGGCACATCCAAATGATTTGGCCAATAGCATATGATCACTGGGGTGAATCTAGAGTATCCGGTTTTTTCGGTTTCTCTGTTTCAGGGGTTCGGCCAAAATCGTAGAGTTTACCTTTCAGTTCTAAGATTTTAGTTTCCATCTCCTGTATATCTTTTTTTAAGAAGTTGATCTGTATGGCCTGTATGATCCACACGGTAACGAAGAAAACAAATCCCAGTATCAACCAGAAATTTATGAATCGTTCAAGAAAGTCGGGATCCATCCATTTGTTCAATGAATTTTGGAAAATGAATAACAGAATAGAGATACCTAAGTAGGTAAAGTATAACGCACTGAAGATAGATTTTAGACGTTTCATTTTGACATATGGTTAGACTGCTTGCATAGCGTTAAGTTTCTTATAAAGCCCACCTTTATCCAGTAATTGATGGTGTGTGCCCCGCTCCAGGATTTTACCCTCTTGAAGCACAATTATTTCGTCGGCATTCTGTATGGTACTTAATCGATGCGCTATCACAATAGATGTCCGACCTTTCATAAGATTGGATAAAGCTTCCTGAACCAACAATTCTGACTCAGAATCAAGAGCAGAGGTTGCCTCATCTAGAATCAATATTGGAGGATTCTTAAGTACCGCCCGAGCAATGCTCAATCGTTGTCTTTGTCCCCCTGATAACTTACTGCCTCTCTCCCCGATTTCTGTTTGGTATCCACGCTCCAGTTTGAGTATAAATTCGTGAGCGTTAGCAATTTTGGCGGCTTTTATTACTTCCTCATCGCTAGCGTTTGTAGTACCGAACGCAATATTGTTGAAAACTGTGTCATTGAACAATATGGATTCCTGGCTTACAATACCCATAAGGCCCCTGATGACATCCAGGCGGTAGTCTTTCAAGGAAACGCCATCCAGACGCACCTCTCCCTGAGTGGGGTCATAGAATCGTGGGATAAGATCCACTAAAGTAGATTTGCCACTGCCTGAAGGACCCACTAATGCTATGGCGCATCCACTGGGAATCGTGAGATTGATATCGGTAAGCACCTGCTCATTTTCATAAGCAAAACTGACGTTGTCAAATACAATAGATTCTGAAAAACCGGCCGTGGTTTTTCCTTCTGATGGATCTTTAATCTCAGGAACTGTATCTACTACCTCAAATATTCTTTCAGCGGAGGCGAGGGCTCGCTGGATACTGCTGTAGGCTTTACTTATTCCTTTGGCCGGAGCCAATACTTGGGTAAACACCACTAAATAGGTGAGAAAGGCGGCTCCGTCCAATGCACTCTGATTATTCAATACCAGGTTTCCCCCAAATAACAGGATACCACCAACTACCAGAATTCCCAAGAATTCAGAAACTGGGGTTGCCAACTCATTCTTTTGGGCCATTGACACGGTGATTTTGGCATATCGGTCTACCTCGTCGGTGAACTTATTTATGGTGTAATTCCTGGCATTGAAAGCTTTTATAATTCTTATCCCGGAGAAGGTTTCATCAACTTGATTTAAGATCCTGCCCAAGGACTCCTGTCCGGCTTTTGCAATACGTCTTAACCTTTTGACAATCGCTGAAATCAGGATTCCGGCGATTGGCAGTACCACGATGGTGAAGATGGTCAACTTGAACGACATGAAAAATAGCCAGGTAAAATAGATCACAATAGTGGCTGGGTCTCGGAATATAACCTGTAAGGAATGAATGATCCCGTTTTCTACCTCCTGAACGTCGTTGGTGATCCTGCTGGTAATATCGCCCTTTCTTTGATCGGTAAAAAACCCCAGGTGAAGAAAGGTAAGCTTTTCATATATGCCTAACCTTAAACCTTTTACTGCCCGGGCACGTACTTTGGCCAGTATTATTTGTGCTAGATATTTAAAAATATTGGCCAGCAGATTAGCGATAATGATTACACCACTTATATAGGCCAAAGTTCCAATCTTGCCGTATTGTTCACTGAAAGAGATGAAAAAGTAATAAAACTTGTGTTCGAAATAATCAAGGGTAAGCGAAAAACTTGGATTAGATGAAAAGGCTTGCAGCTCCTCGATATTCATTTGTTCGAAGATGACGTCGAATAGTGGTTTGAGTAGCGTGAAATTGATAAGCCCGAAAACGATTCCCAGTAAAGTGCAAATAACGTACTGGGGTAAATAGTGCCTAAGCGGTCTGGCGTAGGATAAAATTCTGAGATAGATTTTCATGATGCTAGTCAGCCCATAACCGATGTTGCAAGTTAAGGTTTTTGAGTATCATTTTACGACTTGGCCTGCTAACTTCAGAATACGTGTTCCCGTCTTGGTATGTTCAAACGAATGGAAAACGAAGTAATGGTGTTATCCTGGTTGCGTTGAGGGATCTCGCTTTTTAAATCCCTGATGATCTGATTGAAATCAAGGAATAAGTTGTGCCTCAACTGGTAGGAGGCAGTAAACCCAAAGTAGAAAAGGTCGGTGGCCACACCCTGACCAATTCTATTATTAAAGTCCATTTCTCTGGTATCATAACTCTTTAGAATATCCTGGCCCCAATTGGTGCTATCAGTGTCAGTACCGTAGTCTGCTAGAACAAGTTTGGCTGAGAGTCTTAGCTTTGGTATTGGTTGGTAATGAGCTAAAGCGACAAACTCTTTAAAATTGGCTTCTAGTGGATGTGCCAAGGCCTGGTTGTAGTGGGAGTAGCTGGTATAGTTCGAGGTATGGGCATAGGTGTAGGGCCTGGCAAAATTGCCCTCAATTTGCAGGTCTAGATTATCAACTCCTAGCACATCAATATACTTTAACCCGAGTTGATACGAGAACTTATTACCCCACCAGCCATCTCCGGATTGCACTTCTTCCAGCAGGAACTCGTCAAATACAATCTGTCCATATAAAGAAAATCTATTCAGGAAATTCCAGGTTATATCAGCGCCCAGCAACGCATTATCCTGGCTTCCGCCAGACTGCTCAATTGCCCGGTAAAAAATGATTGGATTGAGGTAATCCAGCTCAAATGAGGTACCAGTGGTATCGTTTGCCTGTCCAAACGCGATGGATTCAAATACACCTAGGTTCAGTTGATCGGTGATGTTGATGCCTAATCGGTGGAATGCAAGATATTTTTTGGGAAAATCTACTTGTGAAGATGAACCGCCGGCATTCCCCGGGGCATCAGCCCTCATCTCAGAGACCATGAAGGAATAGTGCAGCCTCCACACATTGGTATTGATCTTAAGAAACAAGTGATTATTAGAGAAATTAGAGAGTATCAGTGAACGATAACCATTTCCAATAAACTGCTTATCATGACCAAATTGAAAATTGATAAACTTAGCGGCATTAAAGCTGATATAGCCTCTAGCGGTAAAGAAATCTACACCATTATTTTTAAAATCTTTCCAAAACCCTTCACCAGGCACTACAAATCGATCGTCGGTGATCCAGTCCCGGACGTAGGACGGAAATCTCATTTGATTTTCTACCAGGTATGTGTAGAATCCTACCTTACGACTAATCATTCCCCTTATTTCCAGCCCTCTGGAATTGATAAAAAGGTTGTCGTCCCCTTGTTCTAAACCCAAACCGAAGTGGAATACAGGGCTTACGTGAAGGTCAAAATCTTTGGTATCGACGTGGAATAAGTCCGATTTCTTTTTATATAAAGCATTGAAAAGCGGTTTTCTACTGTCATTTTTTTGATTGGTCGACCATTCCCAATTATCATTGGCCAGGTACTGAAGGTTGAACTGATCAACCCGGTTAAGCCCACTGGATGACGTGTACAAGGTGTCAACGAAATCAGCTACATCTGATCGCAAATAAGGCTTTACACCACTGTGAAAGGAATGAGCAAAGTGCCCGGATTTAATTTCATAGCGTTGTACTAAATGGTAGTAGTCGGCATCATATGGTATATTGGTGCTTTGGGCCAGGGCTGAAAAGGATAAACTGGCAGCCAGTACTATTAACAAAAAAAATCTGGTCATTGACGTCTCCACAGTTCCGATGCAAGATAATATATTGGCTGCAATAATCAGTATGCTAATAGACAAGCTAAAGTTTGATATTCACTTTCGCATTGATTACATTTGTGCCTCCTTTTTGAGCAGACATAAATAACAGGCATAATCATGAAAAAAGATATCCATCCGGAGTATAAAGAAGTGGTTTTCTTGGATACCCAAAGTGATTATAAATTTCTTACCAAATCAACCATGACCTCTGAGGAAACCATTGAGTGGGAGGATGGCAATACCTATCCATTGATCAAAGTCGAGGTTAGTTCAGCTTCACATCCGTTTTACACTGGGAAACGCGTTTTTCTGGATACTGCTGGAAGGGTAGAGAAATTCAACCGACGATACAAGAAAAAATAATACAACAAGCACTTTGATTAAAGTCTCACAGATCATCAAATCAGTGAGACTTTTTTATTTTTGCCTGTATGAACATCCTGTTGTTTGACGATCCTGAATTCAGGACTTCCTTACTTCCTTTGACTTACACCAGACCTGTTGCAGCCTTAAGGCTTGGTATATTGACAATTGCCGAAAAATGGGAATACGAGCTAAAATCTAAGGTGTCATTTCTTTCTCAGGACTACCTACAATCTAAGTTTCCATTAGATCCTTCAGAAGATAACCTTTATATCAATGGTGCGCTATGCCCTGACAATCACTTAAAATTGTCAATTGAAGCACTATCTTTTGGCCAGGGACTAGAAAAAGATGGAATAGTATTGGCATTTAGGGGTGGACCAGTGGAATCGGTCAAGCAAATGGATACCACCAAAATAAAACTCCTATCATATCCTCAGCCGGTGTGCCTGATCAAATACGGATGGGACTTGTTCCTGAATAACGGGGACCAAATATCGGCTGACTATAAGCGGGTGATAAATGGACGTGAGTCCCAGCCCATCACAGACCCATACACCGTGGCATACAAACCAGAGAATATCTTTGTGGAAGATGGGGTGTCCATTAAAGCCGCAATCATTAATGCTGAGACCGGACCGGTTTACCTGGGGAAGAATGCTGAAATTCAAGAGGGTACCATTATCCAGGGACCATTTGCCCTGGGAGAGAATGCTCAGCTGAGGTTGGGTGGAAAAATGAGACTGAATACCACTATTGGCCCAAACTGCAAAGTAGGAGGGGAGGTCGGCAATGTGGTTTTTCAGGACAACAGCAACAAGGCACACGAAGGATTTTTGGGTAACAGTGTTATCGGTTCGTGGTGTAACCTGGGTGCGGATACCAACAATTCCAATTTGAAAAATAACTATTCGAACGTGAGTTGTTGGAACTATCAAAGTGACTCATTTATTGATTCTGGACTTCAGTTTTGTGGTACGATTATGGGTGACCACAGTAAATGCTCGATTAATACCATGTTGAATACTGGTACTGTAGTGGGAGTATCTGCTAATATCTTCGGTGCTGGGTTTCCCTATAAATTCGTTCCTTCCTTTTTGTGGGGTGGAATAGGTTCCAGTCAGGAGTATAATTTTGAAAAGGCATGCGAAACTATGGCCCTGGTAATGAATCGCAAATCCGTTATGTTTGATGAAGTAGAAAAGCAGATACTGAAAACAGTGTTTGAATTATCTTCACCTTATCGCAAGCAAGCTTTGACCCGTTAAGATGCAATTCTCAGATATTTATGGATTGGAGGATGTCAAGGCCAGACTTATTGAAGCGGTCAATAAGGATCACGTAGCACATGCTCAGTTGTTCTTGGGGCCGGAAGGTAGTGCGAATTTGGCCATGGCTATTGCTTTCGCCACCTATTTGAATTGTTTGGAACCCGAAGATGGTGACAGTTGCGGTAAATGCGTATCCTGTTTAAAGTGCAAAAAGTATATTCATCCCGATATACACTACGTATTCCCTGTCAGCAGCACCGAGAAAATTAAAGGAAAAGATGTGGTCAGCCATAGTTATCTAACAGAATGGCGACAATTTTTAGAGGAGGATATTTACGGAGATGTGTCTGATTGGAGTCTGTTGTTTGGGGGCGAAAACAAAAACCTCAATATTTCAAAAGAGGAAAGCAATGGGGTAATTCAAAAATTATCACTGAAGGCATTTGAGGGTCGTTATAAGGTAATAATAGTTTGGATGCCTGAATACATGCATCCCGCAGCAGCAAACGGTTTGTTAAAAGTACTTGAGGAGCCCACTGATAATACCATATTTCTATTGGTTGCCAATGATTCAGATAAACTTCTGGGAACCATATTATCCAGGGTGCAATTGGTATTTATTCGTGGATTTGATTACCAGGAGATTGAGGATCAACTGCTTGCAGCCGGTATTCCCGCGTCTAAGGCTGCACATATATCCAGACTATCTGAAGGTAGTCTGAAAATGGCCTTCAGGCTTGCTTCAGAAGACGATGACGATCAAGCTGCTTCTACCAAAGAGTGGTTTCGGCTCTGCTACGGTCGAAATATTGGGGAAATGGTGCAGTGGTCGGAAGAGTTTCACAAAATGAGTAAAATCGCACAAAGGGCATTTTTACGATTTGGGCTGTCCCTGTTACGCGATACCCTGGTTGCACATTACGGAGAATCCGGGCTGATTAAACTATCTGAGGAAGAGAAACAATTCGTCAAGAAGTTCTCTCAGGTGATTACACCTGAGAAGATTGAACCAATAACCAAGTTGTTGTCAACCGCCTTATTCCATTTAGAACGTAATGCTAGCGCCAAGATGGTGTTTCTGGACCTTTCTCTACAGGTCTCTTCACTCATGAAAAGCAATCAGTTTGAAACACAGTATTAAAATTGGTACCCGAAAAAGTGTGTTGGCTATGTGGCAGGCAGAGTGGGTTGCTACTCGATTAAACGAAGCTGGGGCTACTTGCGAATTGGTTCCGATGGATACCCAGGGAGATCGACAGTTGAATGTATCCATTCCGGAGATCGGAAGTAAGGGAGTATTCACCATTGATTTAGAGCGGGAATTACAACATGCCAACATTGATGTGGCCGTGCACAGTGCCAAAGATATGCCTTCCGAATTACCCGAGGGATTTGAAATTATTGCCTTTACTAAAAGAGAAAGAGCCCACGACGTTTTGGTAACCAATAAGTCGGGTATAGATTTAAACCAAGAGCTGACCATAGGAACCTCCTCTACCCGACGACAAGCGCTATTGGGACATTTTTATCCCAAGGTAAAAGCGGTTTCTGTTAGAGGTAATCTCAATACACGAATCAGTAAACTTAAGGCTGGGGAGTTCGATGCATTAATGCTGGCATTTGCCGGTGTTCATCGTTTGGGCCTAGATCAAATGATTGATTACGAGTTCCCGTTGGATACTTTTGTTCCGGCGGTTGGCCAAGGCAGTTTGGCACTGGAGGTTAGTAGCTCAATTCACCCACGACTTCGAAATACCATTCGGGATGCAATCAATGATGTACACACAGAACGCTGCCTGCTGGCAGAGAGGGCTTTTCTTCATGCCATTCAGGGTGGCTGCAGCATTCCGGTTTTCGCCTATGCCAGTTGGGAGCAGCAGAAACTGACCTTACAAGCTGGTGTGGTGAGCCTTGATGGTGGTCGTATGGTGCAGTTTTCGGAGTACGCAGATCCCAACCACTCAACTAAGCTGGGAAATTCACTTGCGCAAAAAGTACTGCTTTCCGGTGGGAAGGAGATTTTAACTGAAATTAAGCAGCAATTAAATCATGATTAAAAACGCAATAATCGCCTTTGTTCTCACATCTGGTATGCTGGTGTCCTGCACTTCCAACAAGGACTATTTGGTAACAATTAAAACCAGTTATGGTGAAATTAAGCTGATATTATTTGAGGATACCCCTTTACATAAGTCGAACTTTATCAAACTCGCCAGCGAAGGGCGGTATGATGGGACTATCTTTCACCGGGTGATCAAGGAGTTCATGATACAGGGAGGAGACGTAAATACTAAAGAGGGGACTCCTACATCTGACGAGGCAATGATCCCCGAGGAGATCAAACCACATCATATCCATGTGAGGGGTGCAGTGGCAGCGGCAAGGACCAATAATCCACAGAGAAAATCAAGCGAATGCCAGTTTTACATTGTCCAGGGTAAGAAGTGGACCGTACAAGAGCTAACTCTTGATCAGGCAAAACTCAATCAATATTTGGGTCAGCTTTTGGCAATGCCAGAATTTCAGGCTTTGAGACAAGAATTCATAGAATTGCAGCAGTTGGGTGATACACAGGCCCTACAAGCAAGAATCAATGATTGCCAGCCACTGATAGAGGATGAATTTCAGGTCTCCCTTCACAAAGATTTTCCTGCCAATCGTCTTGAAATCTATACTAAAGAGGGTGGAGCGCCACACCTGGACGATGAATATACCGTTTTTGGCCAAGTGGTTTCAGGCATGGAGGTAGTGGATGCGATTGCGGGGAAAGAAACCGACCAAATGGATAAACCATTAGAGGAAATAACCATGCAGGTAGAGGTGGAGGAATTGAAACGCTCAAAGATCACTAAGCAATACGGTTACCAATATCCCGAATAGCATGAAAATCATGATAACCGGGGCCAATGGGTTATTAGGTCAGAAACTAGTACAGCTGGTTACAGATAAAGGAATCCCATTAATGGCCAGTTCCCATGGACCCAGTCGTATCACAACCCCTGAGGTTAACTATTTACCTCTGGATATTACGGATCGGGAATCCAGCATACAGGCAGTGAAAGCGTATGCCCCCACGATTGTTATCAATGCAGCAGCCATGACCAATGTGGATCAATGTGAGACAGACCGGAAAAAATGCTGGGACCTGAACGTGATGGCGGTGGCCCACATGATAGAAGCAGCCTCCGAAGTAGGGGCCCATCTAATCCACTTGTCCACCGACTTTATTTTTGATGGATCCAGTGGTCCCTATAAAGAGGATGATCAACCAAACCCTGTTAATTTTTATGGTCAATCAAAATGGGCTGCAGAAAAGTTGTTGATGGAGAGTAAGATCAGGTGGTCCATTGCCCGTACAATTCTGGTTTATGGTGCTACACCAGGTTCCTCAAGATCCAACATTATGTTGTGGGTAAAGCGAAACCTAGAGTCAGGTAACCCAATAAGAGTAGTAGCTGATCAGTTTCGAACCCCTACCTTAGTGGAGGACCTGGCACTGGGTTGCTACCTGATCGCCGAGAAGTCTGCTGAAGGTATCTTTCACCTATCCGGAAAGGATTTGTTGACTCCATATGATATTGCCATGATTACTGCACAGTACTTTTCCCTAGACGCCTCGCTAATCACTAAAACCACATCAGAGGAATTTAAGCAAGCTGCAAAACGGCCATTGCGCACAGGATTTATAATAGAAAAGGCAAATCTTGTCCTAGGATACCAACCTCACAGCTTTGAAGATGGTTTGGTGATTACCTCCTCAAATTGGGATTGACTATAAAGCTCCAGCAGGCTTTACGCAAACGAAAATTTGTTCTATTCAGGAGATATTTCAATATTTACCGTGTTTAAATCACTCCTAATCATGAAGAAACTATTCTTGTCCTTATTTATAATGCTGCTCAGCCTTACACAATTTGCGCAGGATGCAGATGACACCACTACGGCTGATCAGCGCGACATTTGGACAATGATAGGTGATTTTGTATTCACCTCAGTACCATTGGGCACCGGGATTTCGATGCCCTTTGTTATTATATGGTTGCTGGTTGGGGCGGTTATTTTCACAGTTTATATGGGCTTTATCAATATCAGAGGCTTTAAGCATGCGTTGGATGTAGTGAGAGGGAAATATGATGATCCTAATGATCCGGGAGAAGTATCTCATTTTCAGGCACTTACCGCAGCTTTGTCCGGAACAGTGGGCTTGGGGAATATCGCTGGGGTAGCCATAGCAGTTTCCCTGGGAGGTCCTGGGGCTACTTTTTGGATGATACTGGCGGGGTTTCTGGGAATGTCTTCAAAATTCGTGGAATGTACTTTAGGGGTAAAGTACCGGAATGTACACGCCAACGGGTCAGTTTCGGGCGGGCCGATGTATTATCTAAGCAAGGGGTTAAGAAAGCATGGATTTGGTCGTTTAGGAAGAATCTGTGCGGTGCTGTTCGCCATATTCTGTGTAGGTGGTTCCTTTGGTGGGGGAAATATGTCCCAAATTAATCAAGCTACCGAGCAGTTGGTTAGTCTCACCGGTGGTGAAAGCAGTATGTTTTTCGGGCGAGAATGGATTTTTGGTGCCACTATGGCCGCTATTGTAGCCCTCATCATAATTGGTGGGATTAAGAGCATTGCCAAGGTAACGGAGAAAATTGTACCCTTTATGGTGGCTGTTTATTTGGGTGCGGCCATATTTATACTACTCTCAAACTTCACCATGATTCCTGCGGCTTTTGGATCAATCTTGTCAGGTGCTTTTG
>JANQPK010000007.1 GCA_028289505.1 Cyclobacteriaceae bacterium | reverse complement strand
TTCCTGTTCCCAAAGAGGATGGCCTGCCAGAATTTCCACTACCCGCACCATACCAAAATCTTTAGCATAGGCCTGGGATCTTTGGACTGAATGAGTGGTCAACTCCAGCAAACCACAGCCCTTGGCCTGTCCGCCCAGTGCTGCCAAATCCCATCGAAGTATGATCACCTGGGTGTTGTTTACCGATAACAACCGTGCAGACTCCGGTTCACCCTGCACCTGCCACTGGTTAAAATTTAGGTCCGGGTAAGCGGAATCAATAATGGCATCCTGGGTTGCTATCAGGTGGTTAGAAAATATATTGGGATCCGCAACCGGCGGATGATATGGCATTTTGGCCCCTAGGTCGGAATCAATGGCGTTCCTCGCTACCACATCTACTTTGAAGTAATCAATATCAATCTGGTAATGTTCATTCCCCCAGTCCATCAGGGCCATTTGAGCATTGATCTGGTCACCCAGTTGAACATCGAAATCCTGGGTGGTCATACTAATGGTGTGCCAGTTGACAGTATCCGGGATATCGTACTCCATCAGGTGGGAGTGGTAATCGGTGGTGCGTTGATGATTGAAGTGCAGGTTGACCCGTCGTGGGGCATGACTGACTCTGATCTTTGCTTCCACCCTGAGCTCATATTCAGGTTTGATAAGCCGGGCCATATCCAGTCCTGACGGCTGAACTTTTACCAGCGCCCACCAAATATTGCGCTGGTCTTCAGTAGCGTCGATGTAGACGGAGGCGTACCCGTCTTTTTGTTGCATCTCCATGCTTGCTTGTCCATCACCGGTGGCAAAGGTCCAGCCAGGGGGTATTGAATCATCGGAAGTACCTGCACCATCAAAGGAATCAATGAATTGTGCCTGAACCAGGCTGGGTTGCAGTGAGGTAAACAGGAATAAGAGCAGCTGGAGTAACAGGTAAAAAGAGGTATTGTTAGAATGATACTTAACTGCGGCCACCAATTACCTGTTAATTAATGCTTACCAACTTAATTTCGAATGTTAGGTCCTTGCCCGCTAAGGGATGGTTTGAATCAACCACAATACTATCTTCTTTAACTTCAGTAATCACCAAGGGTATCTCTTGGCCATTAGGCGCCTTGGATACCAGTTGCAATCCAACCTCAGGTTTAATTTCAGGAGGAAGTTGCGCCTTTTTAACTTCTTGTTTTAGCTCTTCTCTTAATTTTCCGTAGGCCTCAGCTGCCGGAATCTTAATGGTTTTTGATTCTTCCAGTTGCATTCCCAATACCCCTTTTTCGAATCCTGGTATCATTTGGCCTTTGCCCAGGATGAACTCCAATGGCGCTCTTCCTTGTGAAGTATCAAACACTTCACCGTTGCTTAGCGTCCCTGTATAGTGGACGCGTACTTTATCATTTTCTTTTGCTGTCATAGCCATCAATTTCTCCGTAAGGTAATATGTTTTTGGTTGACAATGGCCGGATAAGGAAACGATTTGGCTCCTGAACTATAAATTGACTTTACGTCAAAGGATTAATTACTTTTGATAAGATGTTGTCTTTTCAAATTCTAAAAACTGTGATGCAAGCTGAACTGTGCTTGGTTCTTGGCCCAGTTGACCGTAGTTTGTCGCATCCAGCCCAACTGAACACGCATGTTCTTTCGTATGCCATAGCCTACTCCCAGGTAAGTACGATTTCGGTCGAAAAACTGCACTGACCTTCCATCCCCAATATCTGTCTGCCCGTTTATGAATATCTCATTGTACAGTGCAGCATATATCACGCCTTTACCAAGACTGGTATCATTAAAAGGAATATTCAAAAAGAGGTTGTATCGATATCTGGTTCTGAAATCCTGGTCTTCGACCCATCTTTGCTCAGATCTTATTCTATGGGTCAGCAAGAATCTGGACCCGATCTTCTGGGGAAACAAGGCTTCCTGGTAGATCCGGTGCTCTACTATGGTAGCATTATCTTCACCAAAGGCACCGGTGGTTATGTTGGCATAACCCAGTGTAAACAGGATATCCGCATTTTTAGGTCGATAAGTTGCCCCGGTGCGGAGTAGAATTTGTTCCAGATCACTGCCAAAGTCCCAGAAACGAAATTGGTAGTCTCCTTGTATTCCGAATTGACTGTTTTTAAACTGCTTGTTGAAAAAATACATGTACCACGCCCCTAACTGATCCTGATCTGGGCTATTTTGAGCTGGCAACTCAACAGATGCAAAACAGATCAATACTGCCAAGAGGTATATTCTAATATTCATTAGGCAAAAATAAAATTAAGCCGGATGAACTCCGGCTTAATCTATAAAACATATTTTGAAGAAGTCAGACCAGTAAGCACTCTACTCCCGGGCCCATTTCTGGAAGGATCCAGCAGCAGTGGTAAATGAGCCGATGACAACTTCTGGTCCCTCTTTACCCACAATAAACATTCGTGACTCGACCAATCCTCCATTAGTACCCCTGTCATTAAACACAAAACGATTGGCTCCTTCTTTCTGAATGTTATTCCATTTAATAATGCCTACTTGAAACAAGTCAGGAGCAGGTGTTTCAACAATCTGGCCCTCGGTCTCAGCAGCATTTACCTGAACCTTCATACCGTCTAAAGGAGCCGCATTACTTCTGGTCCTTTCCCATATATAAGCTAGAGAATAGTCTTCGTCTTCAGGATATTGAAAATTGATTCGTTCCCATCTTTGAAATGAACCCAGTTCGGAGTCATCAAAATTACCAATGATCAGTTCGTTGCCATAAGCCAGAATAAACAGCGCATAGTCATCGTAATTTCCGCCACTATTCCGGTCTTCGAAAGCGTATTCATGTTCAGAAACCTTTTCAATGTTCCGCCATTTCAATTCTCCTTCCGGGAATGAGGAACTTGGGCTATCCAATATTATGCCCTCAGCTTCCGCTTCCGTCACTATTACCTGCATCCCATCAAATATAGGGTTGTTGCTTTCAGTTCTTTCCCAAATCCCGATAATATCAAACTCATCCGGAATTGTCCTTTCCGACACCACAATGTATCCCGATCTAGTTTCTGTGTCACTGCCATCCGCATTAGTGACACTCAACTCAACATCATAGGTGCCGGTTGCAGCATACTGTACAATGGGGTTTTGATCAGTAGAGGTTGAAGGGTTGCCTCCATCAAATGTCCAGTTCCAGGAAGTGGGACTTCCTTGGGATTGGTCTGAAAAGATAATCACAGCACCTGCCTGTACTGCGGTAGAACTTCCTGAAAATTGTGCTGAAGGCGGATTTTGGGCCGGTGGCGGTGGATCATCACTACTGTCAGAACAACTGAAAAACACCATCATGCTGATTATTAATAGTTTTGGCAAATGCTTCATGATTAGGGGGACTTTGGTTGGTTCAAGGGAGTTTCATCGCAATTTGTATAATTTAAATAAATAACTGTAATTAACAAAGCTCATAACCTCGAGATGCCACTAAATTTCTGTAATTTTTTGTAAGTTGTAATACCAACAGGATCTTAACGAATACAGATAATGAGCCTATAATTTCCAATAAGGAAAGGCACTGGATCGAATTAAAACACCCACCAAAACATGAAAATATCGTGAACCTCGAATCTAAAGTTCCAAAAGGATCTACTATTATTCCCACTATGCGATACCACGACGCCACAGCCGCTATTGAGTGGTTATGCAAGGCTTTTGGATTTGAAAAACACCTAGTAGTACCAGGAGAACGTGGTTCCATTGCCCATGCCCAACTAAGTTATGGTAACGCCATGATCATGCTGGGATCTGAAAATGATAATGAGTATGGCAAGCTGGTAAGGACACCTAAAGATCTCAACGGCGTCAATACACAAGCTCCATACCTGGTAGTGGAGGCTGTAGATGAACATTATCAGCGGGCAACTGCTGCTGGAGCAGAAATAGTATTGGACATTAAAGATGAGGACTATGGCGGCCGGGGATATAGTTGCAAAGATCCAGAAGGACACTTATGGAATTTTGGCTCCTACAATCCATGGGAACAGTGATAGCTTTTACAACTGGAGCTGCTGTTTAAGGATGTTTCGAAAACGAGTTTGGCTTAAATAATGATCATCCAGTAGTTTTCCATCATGTAACAGATTGAATACACCAAACCCCGATGGGGCCTTTTTGGCTTCCAGCACACTGTTTATTTTGGTTACTTTTAAGTCTATACCGTAATCTAGTGCCACACCTACTATGGCGGCTACAGATTTTTCATGCCAGGGGCATTGGTCTGCATAAAGCAGGTGCCAACCTTGGTATTGTTTTTGTTGTTCGGTCCAATTATGGAGTTTTGGTTTAATAGCATTGGGACTCCATGACTTTGATAAAAGTTGAAACCTGTCCTTTGCTTCAATTTGATCAAAGCCATTCTTTTCAAAAAGGGTCTTATCAGCTAACCAGCCTCCTTTACTTGTCATAACACATATACCATCCATGCCTTTGGCTCTGGCCTCCCTCTCCGCTTCCTTGATAAGCATAGCACCATATCCATTGTTCCGCTCCTTTTTAGAGTAAATATAAATGCAATGAATAAACATATAGTTGTCGGCATCTATTGGTCGCCATGCATTTTTGGCTGGAACAAATTCGATAAAACCGATCATCTTATCTTCATGGTTTTTGAGGATTCTGATGCTTAATCCTTCCTGGTAACATTTTTCATACCATTTGGCTTTGTCCTTGAACCCTTGTCTCTTGGGGTCTTTTATACAATAGAAAGTTTCCTCCATTGCATTGTCAGGGGTTACTATCGATAACTTCATAATGCTTATATTATCATCCAGATTGCGAGATCAGGTAGCATTGGGATCCCGTTAAATGTTAACATAGAGAATCAACTGGCTAATTGCTCTGATATAGATCAGATTAGTTTAGAATTTTTGTCAGTAAAAGAATATGGAGCTTTGTTTGTACCTTGCTTAACATCAGGCTTACGTTTGAACCATTAACCATACTCAGATTAATACCATTCTCGTAACCTTTATTCCTTTATATCTTTTGGTTACCCTGGCTATTGGTTTTTGGGCCTCAAAACGTATTAATACTAGTACTGATTTTACACTGGCAGGGAAAAGTCTATCTACTTCCTTTGTTGGTGTAACCATTTTCGCCACCTGGTTCGGATCTAGCTACATTATGGGTAACCCCAGCTATTTTGTAACTAATGGTGTCTCATCTTATGTGGCACTCATCGTTTCCAGTGCCACTTGCTTGATATTGGTGGGCTATTTTTATTCAAAGAGGTTGTACGAATTAAATATAGTTACGGTAGCTGATTTCTTTCGGGTGCGGTACCATCAAAAGCTGGAAACTACAGTTTCGTTTATCCTGATCTTTACCTATCCACACTGGGTTGCTGCTCAGTTTGTGGCGCTTGCTTACTTATTTCAATCCGTAATAGGAATCCCCGTAGAATATGGCATTGTAATAGGAGCTTCTATCGTGTTACTATATACTTTCACTGGGGGTATGTGGGCAGTATCCTACACCGATATGTTACAAAGTATCCTGATTGTGGTAGGCCTGATATTTTTACTAGTTAATACTCTTGACCAAACTGGCGGCATCATAGCTTTATTCGCGGATAAACCTGTTTCTTTTTTTTCACCATTGCCCCAGCACGGTTTGGATAATTGGTCTGAGTATATTGCCACCTTCTTAGCGATTTCCATTGGAGCAATTCCCGCCCAGGAAGTTTATCAAAGGGTTTTTTCGGCCAAATCAGAAAGAGCTGCAGTTCATGGTTCTTACCTTGCCGCTGCGCTTTTATTGTTTTTTTCAGCTATCCCCATGTTGCTGGGACTTGGGGCAGCACAGCTTTATCCTGAACTTATGGCCACAGATGCTGGTCAAGCTATTATACCTGCCATGGTATCCGGTTATGTCAACCTGCCCTTACAAATATTATTCTATGGGGCTTTGATTTCGGCCATACTCAGTACATCAAGTGGAGCAATGTTAGCTCCTGCCACCATCATTGGTGAGAACTTAATCAAGCCTTATTTGCCAAAGATCACTGATGAAAAGTTACTTTTATACACCCGTTTAAGTGTTTTAGTGGTGGCCGTAGTCTCCTGCTTTTTTGCTTTTAGCGATTTGGACATCGTTAAATTGGTGGTTGCATCGCTAGCACTATTATTGGTATGCGTATTCGCCCCCTTTACTTTTGGACTTTTTTGGAAGAGATCTTCAGTTTTTGGAGCCTGGGCGGCAATCATTGTGGGAGGCTTTACCTGGGCTTTGTGTCATTTGTTGGATACCAGAATCGATGCCACCATTTATGGCACTGCAACAAGTTGTTTGGCAATGTGGTTTGGTAGCTTACTAAGGCCGGACCAAGTAAGTGAAAATCCATAACTAATCCAATATGTCACACTCAGACAGTTTTGTACCAGATGATTTCAAGATACCCCATAAGCTAGAGAATCAGCACTTTAGAATTAGGATGCTAACCATTCACGACCTGGTTAAAGACTATGATGCCGTCAAGACCAGCATTGATCACCTCCAGGGAGTTTTTGGTCCGACTTCTGATTGGCCTGCTGCAGATTTAACCTTGGAGCAAGACTTAATTGATTTAGCATGGCATCAAAAAGAGTTTCAACGCAGAACCTCTTTTGCCTATAGCGTGGTTTCACTGGATGAAGACCAGGTTATCGGTTGTGTATACATCTATCCGACTTCTAAAGTAGGTTCTCAGGCTATAGCCATCATGTGGGTAAGGTCCAGTTTTGTGAGCGGCGGAATGGACGATATTCTTTTTAGCACTGTAAAGCAATGGCTAGATGAGAAGTGGCCGTTTGAGAAAATATCCTTCCCCGGCAGAGAAATTAGCTGGGAGGATTGGGAAAAATTAGAAAAGATTTAGACAACTGTGGTCAACCTCAATCAACAAGTGAAATTTCTTTTAGTAGTTATTATTTGGATACTGTCAGTCAATGCCAGTCTTTGCCAGCAGCTCAGCGGGTATCAAAGCGATCTTAAAATTGGCATTATCGCTGATTGCCAGTATGCCGACCAACCCACGCAGGGATTGAGGCATTACAGATTATCCCTTAAAAAGCTAAATCAATGCGTAGATTCACTCAATAAGCTCGATTTGGACCATGTCTTTCATTTGGGTGATGTCATAGACCAGCACCATGCAAGTT
>JANQPK010000006.1 GCA_028289505.1 Cyclobacteriaceae bacterium | reverse complement strand
GCTTTGGCTGTATGTCCTTGAGCATAGAGCATGGGGCAAAGAGCATGGCTTTACTGCATCAAGGAATTGATTTGGGGATAAATTATTTTGATACTGCAGACCTCTATGACCAGGGTGAGAATGAAGTTCTTGTGGGTAAAGCCCTGAAAGCAAAACGTAAAGATCTTTTTATCGCCACCAAAGTGGGCAATCAACTGCGTACCGATGGATCAGGTTGGGATTGGAATCCCACAAAAGCCTACATACTTGAAGCAGTAGAACTTAGTTTGAAGCGATTACAAACAAACTATATCGATCTTTACCAGTTACATGGAGGCACCATCGACGACCCTATTGATGAAACTATCGAAGCTTTTGAGCTGCTAATAGAGCAGGGCAAGATCAGGGCATATGGCATCAGCTCCATTCGACCAAATGTGATTCAAGCATACACTAAGCGGTCAAATATCGCCAGTGTTATGATGCAATACAGCCTGTTGGATCGTAGACCGGAGGAAATCTGCCTGGATCAATTAAAGGAAAATGGGGTTGGGGTCATGGTACGTGGTGCAGTAGCCAAAGGGCTATTGATTGACAAACCATCGAAAGATTATCTGGATTTCAGTCAGCAGCAGGTAAACCGAATGTCAAGTGCAGTGATGCAAGTCTCGGGCTCTGGAAAACAAAGTGCTAACAGAAGCGCAGCACAGACCGCCTTGAGGTTTGTTTTGCACCACCCAGCGGTATGCTCAGTGGTAACTGGGATGCGCACTGAGCAGCAATTGCTAGAGAACGTACGAACTTTGGCAACCCCTGAGCTAACCGATGAAGAATATCAGTACCTTAAATCGACCCTCAAGCCAAATGTTTATTCGATGCACCGTTAATATTCATCCTTCAGACCTATGCCCGAACTTGAAACAGTTTTGATTGAAACGGTGACCGCGCTGAGAGATTGGTTGCTAAAAAATCATCACCTCGACCAAAGCTTCTGGTTGGTAAGATGGAAAAAAGGATCAGGTAATCCCTACCTGGAATATGACGACATCGTTGATCAACTCATTTGTTTCGGATGGGTTGACAGTTTGCCCCGAAAGCTGAGTCACCAACAATCCCTGCTTCGAATTTCACCCCGTAACCCGAAAAGCAATTGGTCAGCAGTAAACAAAAAAAGGGTTTCTCGACTAAGCCAGTTGGGACTAATGCATCCAGCAGGCATACGATTGGTGAACTTAGCTAAAGAGAATGGAGCCTGGGATTTTCTAGATGATGTAGATAAGTTGATAGTACCGGAAGACCTGGCCAATGCTTTCAGTAGATATCCCAATTCCGAGTACCATTTCAACAGATTTCCAGCCTCCTCAAAAAGGGGCATTCTGGAGTGGATAAAGAACGCCCGAACAATAGCTACCCGAACCAAAAGATTAGAAGAAACCGCCCTTAAAGCTTCCATGAATGTCAAAGCCAATCATCCTAGAGGCAGGGACGCCGGGCCCAGCAATTGACACCGCCCTGATATCAGTTTTGCAACCTCCGTTTTAGTTCACTACATTGACGATAAACTAATCCATAATCCGAATGAATCACCCCACACCCGAAAACATCATGAAGACCAGTACCGCTTTCTGGGCTTCCAAAGTCCTGTTAACTGCGGTCCGCTTCCAGCTTTTCACCTTACTGGCTGAAAAGGGAACCATATCTGGTAGTGATGCAAAGTCACAACTTGGTCTGCAATGCTCAGACCGCCATGTTTATGATTTCCTGGATGCGCTGACCTCCATGGGGTTTCTAAAACGGGAAGGCATACTGGATTCAGCAACCTATTCCAATAGTCCTGATACTGATCTGTTCCTGGATAAAGCCAAGCCCAGCTATGTGGGGGGAATGGTGGAAATGCTGAACAATAGACTCTACAAGTTTTGGACTAATCTGGATGAGGGGTTATTGACTGGCTTACCACAGAACGAAGCTAAAGATGGACAGAACCTGTTTCAAGAATTGTATGCCGACGCCGGAAGACTAAAAGAGTTTGTGCATGCAATGAGTGGAGTTCAAATGGGAAATTTTATGGCTTTTAGTCAATCCTTTGACTTTTCCCAGGCCAATACCCTGATTGATATTGGCGGATCCTCCGGTTTACTTAGTCTCATGGTAGCTAAACATCAACCACATATGAGCTGCATCAGTTGGGACTTGCCTGAAGTAACCCCCATTGCCAACGAGACTATTGAACAATTTGGATTGCAGGATCGGGTGAAAGCGGCCTCCGGTGATTTTTTCAAAGACACTTTACCCGCTGCCGATATCCTGGTAATGGGCAATATTTTGCATGACTGGGATGAAGAAACCAAAATTGTGCTCATGAAAAAAGCATATGACGCATTGCCCCAGAACGGTATTTTTGTGGCCATTGAAAATGTAGTAGATCCAGGAAGATTAGAAAACACCTTCAGCCTGCTGATGAGTCTTAATATGTTGATTGAAACAGGCAATGGATATGAGTACAGTCTGGGCGAATTCACCAATTGGGCCAAGCAGATTGGGTTTAAATCTACCGACATCATGCCGCTGGCAGGACCCACCAGCGCCGCTATTGCCTATAAATAGTATGAAACACTTCTCCTTTTTGATAGCACCTCTTGCTGGATTGTATTTGATATCCTGTTCTCCACCACCAGAGGTCTTAGATAAAGAACAGCCAGTAAATATCATCCTACTAATGGGAGACGATCACGGTTGGGAAGAAACCGGATACAACGGACATTCTTTTGTTAAGACGCCAGTTTTAGATGCTATGGCAGCATCGGGATTGCGTTTCGATAACTTCTATTCCGCCTCGCCGGTCTGCTCACCTACCCGTGGAAGTATTATTACCGGAAGACATCCCAATCGTTATGGAACATTTGCTCCTAACTGGTCTATACGCCCGGAAGAAATCTCCATTGCGCAAATACTTCGAACCGCTGGATACGCTACCGGACACTTTGGCAAATGGCACCTGGGACCGGTAAAAGAAGGCTCCCCCACTAATCCTGGTGCTCTGGGCTTCGATACCTGGCTTTCTCACGATAATTTCTTTGAAATTGATCCTGTATTTTCCCGGGATGGGAATCTCCCTGAACAATTTACCGGTGAGAGTTCGGAGATATTAATCGACGAAACCATCACTTTTATAAAAGAAACTAGTAAAAAGGATAAACCGTTTTTCGCGGTAGTATGGTTCGGTTCACCTCATGAGCCCTACAGTGGTCTAGAGCAAGATCTGTCCTTGTATGATAATCTACCAGACAGTCTTTCAAAGCTAAAAGTAACACTAACTTCCATGGAAACCGGAATGCCGGTTGAACGATCCCTGAGGGAGGTATTGCGAGAGCGGTTTGCAGAAATAACCGCAATGGACCGAGCCATTGGCACCTTACGTGAATATTTAGCGCAAAATGGAATGGACCAGAATACGCTGATATGGTATTGTGGTGACAATGGTGTGCCACCTAGTGGTAATTACCATCCGGTTTTTCGCGGTGTTAAGGGTAAGGTTTATGATCAGGGTGTACGGGTTCCGGGAATTATTGAATGGCCAGCAGCTTTAGATCAACCATTGAATACTTCTGTAAATGCGGTAACCAGTGATATGCTGCCCACAATCTGTGAATTGACGGGACAACCACTGCCAGATCGACCGTTGGATGGTATAAGCCTGATACCAATACTTTCAGGGACTATGTCGGAAAGACCCGAGCCGGTCTACTTCTGGAATTATATTACCGCACCTGAGATCGAGGCCAGCCTTGAACCTTATATTGATCCTGAACTTCAGTCTGGCACCACCCCTCTGGTAAAAATCATGGACGGAAAATACACCCGGTCTTTTCGCAATTTTCACCATCCTGAGATTAAAAAGACCGATTACACTGGTCCTCGAAGCATTCTGGATGGTTCTTACAAGCTGGTAATTGATGGTGAATCCGAAGCTACTACAGAGCTGTTTAATCTTGCCACGGACCCGAAAGAACAAGTTAACCTGGTGACTACTGAACCAGAAATTGCCCAACAACTGGAGCAGCGGTTATTACAGTGGCAGCAATCCGTATTGAGCAGTCTTACCGGTGCAGATTATCACTAAATTGATCCATACTTCTGGTCCCAGATTTTCTCCATGGCCTCTAAGGTCCTACCTTTGGTTTCAGGAACGTATTTGATGGTGAACCAGATGATACTTCCAATAAATACCATGAACAAAAAGTAAGGTAAGGAGCCGCTCCAGAAAACAGAATTGTTCATTTCGCTTTCCACCACCACCGGGAAGGATTGAGAAACCAGATAATTAGAACCCCATTGGGCAGCAACCGCTATGGACATTCCAATAGACCTGATCGAATTGGGAAACATCTCTGACAACACCACCCAAACTACTGGACCCATGGACATGGCAAAGGAGCCTATAAACATCAGTATTCCGATCAGTGAGATTAAGCCTACCTGGTTGGTCATCAGGGTAATCCCCAACATGGCAAAACCCAGTAACATACCTATGGAACCCGTAATAATTAATGGTTTCCTCCCCCAGGTATCTACGGTGAACATGGCCAGTATAGTGAAAGCCACATTAACCCCAGCCAGTAAAATCTGTTGCGCTAGAACATCTTCTTGTCCAAACCCCAGGGCCTTCTCAAAAATATCCGCACCATAATACAATACCGCATTAATACCGGTAAACTGCTGTAGAATGGATAACACGCTTCCAATTAACACTATTGGAAAAACGCTTTTTCTAAGCACATCCTTAAGCGGTAGGCCACCTTCATGGTGAATAGACTGCTTGATTTCTTGGAGTTCGTCGATGGCCATTTCATGACCATGAATCCGGTTCAAAACCTTAGCCGCCTCCTCTTCCCTGCCTTTGAGCAGCAACCATCGAGGACTTTTAGGCGCCAAAAACAGCAAACTGAAAAATAAAATACATGGTACTAGTTCCGACCAAAACATTATCCTCCAACCATATTCCAGGTTGTAGGTTTCATCTTGGCTGGATCCAATAAAGTAGGTAACGATAAATACGATAAAAAAGCCCAGTACGATGGCCATCTGATAGATGGTAACCATTTTACCTCTTATTTGTGCTGGAGTTAGTTCGGCAATGTATACCGGAGCATTCATAGAGGCGATACCAATACCCAGTCCTCCAATGATCCTGAAAAAAACCAGCAGGGTAACCGATTCTGGAAGCATGGAAGGTAAACCTGAACCCCATGCCGACATGGTGAATAACAGCGCTGATAATATTAATGAATTTTTTCGACCAAAAGCTCTGCTGATAGGACCTGACAAGATAGCACCAAAAAGGCATCCTATTAGGGCACTTCCCACCACCCATCCCTTCACTGCGGCACTTAGCTCAAAATATTTGCTGAAGTAAAACTGTGTACCATTAATAACACCGGTGTCATATCCAAACAGAAACCCCCCTAAGGCCGCAACGGTACATATAAAAATGAGAATGATTGGACTTTTTGGTTTAGACATTGTTTAATATGCAATCTTTTTGTTTAACAATGAAAAGTGCTTTTATAGAAATATCCAACCAAAACTCAATTATGATGAAAAGTATTCTGTTTTTAGGGTCGCTGATACTGGCTTTTAGTTGTGCGCATGACACCGGTGATAAGGATGAAATTCAAGCCCAGGAACTTCCCAAAGCCGTACTTGAACTCCCTTGTGAGGAAGTTTTAGATAAAGTACGGGGTGGACTACTGGGACAGGTTATTGGTAATATCAATGGGATTCCCCACGAGTTCAAATATGATGAAGAGCCGGGAAATGTAGTTGATTATGTTCCGGGATTGCCCAATGGTGCCTACACCGATGATGATACTGACATTGAATGGGTCTACATCAATCACATGCAAAGCGCCAATCAATTGTTTTTGGATTCGGAGCAGTTGGCCAACATCTGGAAAGAGTCGTTTAATGTGAGGATATGGTGCTCCAATGGTTACGTCCGGAGACTTCTGGATATTGGGATTCAACCGAACTATACTGGTAGTATAGCCTTAAACCCCTGGGCGGAATTTAATATTTCCGGTCAATTTATTTGCGAAACTTTCGGCTTGATATGTCCTGCCATGCCCCAGTCAGCAGCAGCTTTGGGACTCAACTACACCCATGTAGCAATTGACGCAGAACCAGCCCAGACTACCCAGTTTTACACCACCATGATTGCCATGGCTTTTGTGGAAGATGACCTTAATAAACTACTGGATTATGGATATAATGCCCTGGATCCCAATAGTAAAATTAGAACCATTGTCGATGACATCAGGAATTGGCATCAGCAATACCCGGAAGACTGGCGACAGACCAGAAAATTGCTTCGAGACACCTATACCCAAGCGGGTGGAACAATGCGCGACGGCAACGGCTACGAGCTCATTACTGGAGCCACAGTAGCAGCCCTATTATACGGTGAGGGAGATTTTGCTGAAACACTTCGCATAGGATTTAACTTTGGATGGGATTGTGACAACGTTACCGCTACTTCGGGCACCATCATCGGGACCATCATGGGCTATAAAAATATGATGTCTCAAGGCTGGGATATCCTTGATGAATATAAAAACACTTCCAGAGATGGAATGCCCCAGGATGAAACCATTATCACCTATGCGGACAGGGTTTATCATAATTTAGAACAAATGATCATTAGAAATGGAGGTAGCCGAGAAATCAGAGATGGCAAGTGTTACTGGCAGATACCTGCTGAAGAACCGGGTCTGGTTGAAGCCCTTCCTACCCTAGAAGATGAAATTAGCAGACTAGGACAAGAGTTGCAAAGCCAAATAGAACAGGCAATAATCAAACCTCAATCTCAGGAAGATCAAGCCAGGGCAGTGTACCTGGCGGTATGCCTGGATCTTGCGCAGACGATGTCCGAAAAGTATCCCGACCAATGGGATCAGTCAGTAGAGGTTTTTAATAATGCCTGGAAACTGAAGCACGTGTTATTTTTTGATGGAAATGATTTCCCTTCCATAATAAAGCTTAGGGATCGTTTTTATCAAGCAGGTATAAAACCAGAAGAAGAAAAAATCAATCTTAAAGTAGTATGGCAGGAGCCACAAATATTCCTGACTCCAGATCAAACTAGCAAGCTAAGAGTCGAGGACTATCCAATAAACTAGTATTGTACGCTGTCAAACTAAAAATGATGAAAAATTTTGTAGTTTTATTACTGACGGTGTATCCGTAAAATTCGAACGTTCCTCCTTTGACCAATAGCCATGAATACCGACTCGATGACGCTGAAGCCAAGCAAAGAATCTGTTGATTTAGAGGATTTTCATCAATCTGGAAGACCACATGTTGCACTGATTACAAACCATGGTTACGGAGGAGTATCCATTCCTTATGGTGGTGCGGTAGACACCGGAGGCCAAAACGTTTATGTAAACTCCTATGCCAGAGCCCTAGATAAATTGGGCTACAAGGTTACCATCTACGCCCGTGGTGGATTCTCGTTTTACGAGTCTGAACGTCTTCGAAGTGGGGAAGAGCTTTTGACAGAGAACGTCAGGTATGTCTATGTACCCGGTGGCGGATCTGAGTTCATCAGGAAAGAAGATATATCTATCGCGCTTATCGAAGAGCTGGAATGGATGTATGGCAAAATTGAAAAAGAAGCGGCCTCACTCAATCAATTCCCTTGGCATTATTATGAAATGGTCAATACCCATTATTGGGATGCCGGGGTGCTGGGAGTTTCCCTAGTGGTCAAGTGGCAGAATGATATTTGTGCTCGTATGATCCAGCATTTGACTGAAGGGCTGACCAAGGAGAAAAGATTTAAAAAGTTTTATAGTAAAAGGCACAGTACCTCAATTTCAAAGGCCCCCGCCTATAGTTTGGGCAAACTTTTGATGGACAGTGTGGCAGGCAAGGATTACGTGCACGATGAAGAAACCATGATGAAGGTATTTGAGACCTGGGCTAAAGAAAGCCCACTTGCCAAACAAATACCGGAATCCATCGGCCAGCATATTGATTGGAAAAATCTCCGTTCCACAATTGCAGCTGCTACCTTACCCCTACGACCACTAGTACTGGCTGAGGTACTGGGTAATGCGGTACTAAATCAGCAAATTCATAAAGCGGTTTTTGAAGATCCAGCTTTTAGAAGATATCGATCATACAACGATCTGGAGACCTTCGGTGATGTACTGGAAAAAGCGCATCATGGTATGAACAACCACGTATGGACCCCTCATTCTTTGGGCGTAATCAAAGAATGGAATTTCAGGAAGAAACCCGTAGAAGTCCAACGAAACCTGAAGTTCAGGGAGAGAAGAAGTCATGAAAGGATGATTTGTGACTATACCCCTGCATTTGGAGCCACCTCCTACGAAATTGCTCAAAGCCTGGTAGCAAACTACGGAGCCAAAATTGATGATGTACTGTACTATCCTCCTGGTGTAGATATCGACCTGTTCAAGGAT
>JANQPK010000010.1 GCA_028289505.1 Cyclobacteriaceae bacterium | reverse complement strand
AACATAGCCGGCACCAAAAATGGTTACTCTTGACATCTACAATAGTTTTACGAAAAATTAGAATCACAAAAGTAACATATTTATTGAAATATTTAAAATAAATATTGATTTATTACAAAAATAATTGAAGCAATGCCTTTTTTGGGCACCAGGGCCATTTTTGCTTAATTAATACTAGGTTCCGGAGTAACTGGGTTTTCTTTGAAATCGCCTCTCAATGCTCGGTAACGTTTACGAGCTTCGGCGCTGTAAATGCTGCCAGGAAATCTAACTAGGAAGTCATTATATATTTTCATAGCCTCCTCATAGTTCTGTAGCTGATCTTCATAAATAGTACCCACCAGAAAATAGGCGTCGTCGCTCAGGATGTCATATTCATAGTCCTGAACGATTTGGCTGAGCAGCTCAACCGCTGGCGCAAACTCGCCTAATTCCAATAGTATGTTGGCTCTTAGCCACAAGATTTCATCGGTGAGACTGTGGCCTTGGTAAAGTTTTTCCATGGTTTCTAACTTCTGCAAAGCCATCTGGTATTTATTTTGAAATAAGTCCAACTCTACATCTGCATAGGCTTGCATGGCTTGATCAGTACTATCCAATACCGTATTGTCCTGTATCAACAAGCTTAAGGCCATGGCATTGTTGGCAATCTCACGGGAAGTGGCCAGTTTAAGAATATCAAGGTGACTTTGTGCCAGCTCGAAATCACCTTTGTAGTAAGAAAGCTTGGCATTTCTTAGCTTGGCCTCATAACCCAGGGGTTGATCTTTTTGTAGCTTTTCCACCTGAGAGTATAGCAGTGTTGATTCCCAGGGTTCACCATTCAAAAGATAAATATCTCCCAGATCGATCTTTGCCTGAGCAATCAACTGTTGATTGATGCCTGGAGTTTCAATGATTTTAGTGAGGATCTGGATAGCAGAATCTTTGCGATCCAGGTAGAATGCATAAAGCAAAGCTTGACTTCTCATGGCCTCCAGGGTGCGTTCATTAATCCCAATTTCCATTACCATATTGCGATAATCATCGATAAGGTTGGCAATTTCTGTGGTATCAACAGGAAAAGTTGTTTTTACCAATTCTTCTCTGGATTTGATCAAATAGCGCTTGGCCAATTCGTAATTAATACCGCTTTGATAGGATCTGGTCAAGTAATTAAAAATCTTGATGGCGTTTTTATAGTCATTATTGTCCAGAGCAATCTTACCTATCTTAAGCACGCGTTCCCCCTCACCTTTCTCCCTTTTATCCAGCGCCCTGGCCTGGATAAAGGCTCCATAAAAATTCTGTTGCTGAAGATTGACCCAGATTAACAAAGAAGCGTATAGGCTGGTGTTGGGGTTTTTTTGAATTTTCTGGTATAGCAAATCCTCCAAACTGATCAAATCCTCCTCCTCGGTCAATAAATTTTGCAGTACATTTTTAACATAATTAATGTTATTGGGATTGGAACTGGCAAAGTTTAGGTACTCACCTACCATTTCATCCTTCATATTCAATCTTCTGTAGATTTCTGCAAGTTCTAAAGCATATAGGTGTGGATCCTTTTCCTGTTCGCGGCTTAACCGATATCCGTAAAGCGCTAGGTCAATCTCATGCTTATTGAATAAGTACTGACTGGCTGAAATGATTTGGAACTTGTGTACCTTGATGTCCTCAAGCGTTTGTTTCAAATGCTGTTCGGCCAACTGTTCTTGCCCCTCTTTGCGGTATAATATGCCTAGATCCAGTTTGTATTGAATTACTTCAGGATACTGCTTGATCAGTTTGTTCAAGTATTTTTGACCGCTGTCAAAGTCTCCCAGTTGGTATAGCACTTGCAGATATCTGGCATGAATTTGCGGAAGGTTCTTTGGTTTCTTGGTTAACTCATTAAAAATTGCCCGGGATTTTTCCAAATCTCCCTGTTCATAGTATTGATTGGCCAAATTTATTTTTTGAATATCCTGACCTAATACCTCAATTCCAGGCACTAGCAGTAGTGTAATTAGTAGCCCTTTCAACAATTTCAGCATTCTCTTATGATAAGTATATTATATTAAATTACTTATTATTCATTATTATATTGTGGATACGGTGGATAAAAACTCGAAAAAATACTAGCAAAATCAATTTGTGGATCCATTATTGATAAATTTCATTTTATCCACATTTTTATAACAATTAACTAATTGATTTACTGTTAATTAATAGTTCTTATTCTTAACGTGTATTAGTGTGGATAACCGTATTGACGGGTTTGCTATGTTTAAGGAATTGTTAATTCAATATGAATAAACCACAACCATCATCGGTTTTGCTCTTTAATGATTAGGTTAACTTGCGGTGGCTCAAGATATCCACATCTTGACCACACTTATCAGCAAGGTTTGCACAATGACTTAACCTATTTAAAAAACGATATCTAAGCCGGATTGTTCCCAATTGGCCCTTAAATTAATTTGTTGACTATCTACGTTGGGGTGAAAAAAGAGCAATACTTTTTCAGGTGGGTGCTGGTTAAATATGTTGCCGGGGTCCCAGGCTCCATTCATGTTTTCATCAACCAATACCCGGATGCTATAATTACCGGGCTCGATATGTATAAATTCGTACTGGTTGTCTTCTATATCATCCGACTGAAGAGTTTCAACAACCTCAAAACCTTTTTCAATGAGTTCAACGGTATAGGATTGATAATTTGTATTTACAGTTCCACGTATTATTCCAAATTCTTCCGGATTTTTGAATGAATACTCTACTTCAACTTTCTTGATAGAATCATTTTCAATACTAATCGCGCTTCCTGCTGCCATGATAAACTCAAAGGGTTTTGACCAGGTATTGAAAACCGAATCCTCGGTCAGGTATTGGTAGAAGTTAAAAGAAATCTGGTATGAGTCTTGGCTATAGTTAGCCACGAACATAGAATCAGCCAGTGGAATTTGGTATAGGCTATCAAATTTGAAGTATATACTGTCGTAGACAAATTGTTTAATGGGTTTGTTAAACTCCAAAGTGGTTTGCCAAAGCTTGTTAACCGGACCTGCTTTCTGGGATATTTTATGGGTAAATTCATCTGGTTTCCTGGTGGATTCTTCAAATTTTACATAGACCAAGGAATCCAGGGTTTGACGCAAACTGTCTTGTACTGAGAAGCGTACCGCCAAACTATCTTTCACTTGTTCATTGAAATAAATGCGTAAGGTTTGATTATCTTCCACTAGGTTGGATATCAGCAAATCCTCTGGGTCTATCAATTGGTAACTAGAAAGGGATTTGTTAAACTTCAGTTCGTAGTTGTTGCCTACCGGACGACTGTTTTGAAGTACTATGGAACGGGTGTCCAGATTATAGATAAACAGTTCCATAGTGGGTAATGAATCACTAAATTCCAAGGATTGATCGATATATCCGTAGCCCTCAGTACGAGATTCTAATTTGAGATTGCGATTCTTATCCTGGTGGCTATATATGTTATAAAAACCATTTTTAATATTCTCTAGTAAAAAGAACCCTTTTTCATCGGTAAGCGTGGTATATCTGGGAGGGGTGTCAAAAATAGTGCTGGTATCCGGGTCCAGGTAGAGGGATACTGAAATGTCTTCTAAAACTTCCTTAGTCATTAACGACCGTACCACTCCATTAACGGAGGCAGAGTCAAGAAAATCTCCTGTGGAAAAGACCAGTTTCAAATTTGGTGGAACGTTTCCTTCCGTGATGTCTTTAATACCTTCTCGGAAATTTAAGGTGTAGGTAGTGGCACTATCAAAGGGTTCATCAAAGGAGAGTCTAATGCTATTACGGCTCAGTTGAGTTTTATAGGTACCCTGGATGCTGGGAGTAATCAGTAGTTGAGTAAGTAAATTTTCTTCCTTGATGTACTCATCAAATTCTAGCGAAATGTTTAATTCATTGAAATTCAGACTTTTGTCTGCTGGGTTTGTTGATAGTAGTACAGGTGGATCAAGATCCCTAGGTCCTCCTGTAGGAGGTATGGGATTCGCACAGCCGATCATGGTCAATACCAGAAAAAAGTACTTCCTCATTTTCGCATCAGGTATACCAGACTGGAGTAATTTGACCGATGGCCTTGAGCATATTGATTGGATTTGTAGGCCTGAAAAAGTGCCCTCCAGGTGGTGCCTTTACGGTACTTTTCACTAAGCAGACAAACGTAATATGCATCCAACTTAAGTGGTATTGTTTTTACCAATTGCAATCTATGTTTCTTTGCCAACAATTTCATGGTCTCAGGTACAAAATGATAGAGGTGTCTGGGTAGGTCAAAACCTGCCCAGTATTCCTTGTAGACTTTAGCGTCCAGTGCATCGGAGTTGGGAACCGCAATTAAAATCCAACCGTCCTTGCTTAGTAAAGAAAGAAGCTGCTCAAGAGTTTGGTTCATTTCATGGATATGCTCGAGAACATGCCATAGGGTAATTACATCAAAGGATTTATCTGAAGAGCTAGATAAACTTGAATGCACACGATTACCTAGCTTTTCTACGGCAAGGGTTCGAGCGGTTTCAGCAGGTTCAACACCCCATACTTGCCAATTCTTTTTTTGACAGTATTTTAAAAATGTACCCACACCGCAACCATAATCCAGCAGTTTATTACCAGTATGTGGAAGCTTATTGATCCATTTTAATTTTTGGTTTATCATGTATTTTCTAGCTGCGGAGTAGAGAACACTCATTGGACTGTAATCACTTTTCGCGTGTGACAAGTAATCACTGGATTGATAAAACTTCCCAATCTCGTCTAAAGAGGGCCTGGGGTTGGTGTAAAGAAAATTGCAGGAATCACATTTTTGAATATGGAAAGGATCATGGGTAACCAGATAATCGCGCGCTTTAATAAAGTTTTGGCTGCCAACATGGCCGCATAGGGGACAGGCCTTAAGAGATTGGTACATACTATTTTCCAAGGAATACCATCATGATGGAAATATCTGCCGGAGAAACACCACTGATTCTTGAAGCCTGTCCCACTGTGGTGGGTTTAATTTTCAACAATTTTTCACGGGCTTCAGCTGAAAGTGCAGTTATCTGATGATAATCAAAATCCGGATTGATCTTATATTGATCTAGACTTTGAATCTTGTCTGCAAGCTTCTTTTCCTTATCAATATATGTTTCGTACTTTATCTGAATTTCAGCTTGTTCAGTGGTGTGAACGGAATAGTCTCTCAATGAATCTCTAAAACTTGAATTAAGACTAACTAGTTGATTAACAGTTATTTCTGGCCTTTTTAACAACTGATATACTGATGTTTTTTCTTTAATAGGAGCAGTGCTGATGGACTGAAGACCAAGGTTAATTTCCTGAGGCTGAAATTTATACTGTTTGAAGTCTTTCAAGACATTCTTAAGTGATTCTTCTTTTTGGGTTACCTGGCTCATTCGGTCTTCGGTAGCCAAACCTATATGATGACCTAGTGGAGTCAATCGCAGATCCGCGTTATCCTGTCTTAACAATATTCGAAATTCTGCTCTGGAAGTGAACATACGATAGGGTTCTTCAGTCCCTTTATTAATCAGGTCATCAATTAAGACTCCTATGTAGGCTTGAGATCTGGATAATACTAATGGTTCCTGATCACATAGGGATCTGTGCGCGTTGATTCCAGCTATAAGTCCTTGAGAAGCAGCTTCTTCGTATCCTGTGGTTCCGTTGATCTGACCTGCAAAAAACAAATTGTGGATAACTTTGGTTTCCAGTGAAGGTTTCAATTGAGTAGGAGGAAAGTAGTCGTACTCAATAGCATATCCCGGCCTGAACATTTTGGCATTTTCAAATCCTGGAATTCTTTTAAGTGCTTGATACTGAACATCTTCAGGTAGAGATGTGGAAAACCCATTTACATAGATTTCTATGGTATTCCATCCCTCTGGCTCTACGAAGATTTGATGACGGTCTCGTTCGGCGAATCGATTGATTTTATCTTCAATAGATGGACAATATCTGGGACCAAGACCTCTAATTCTACCATTAAACATGGGTGACCTGGAGAATCCGGTTTTCAATAACTCATGAACCTCAGGGTTGGTATAAGAAATATGGCAACTCCGTTGCTTATGCAAGGTAGGGGTATCGGTAAAGGAGAACTTACTTGGGTTTAAGTCTCCTGGCTGTTCTTCCATCACATCGAAGTTTAGGCTTCTACCATCTACTCTAGGAGGAGTACCTGTTTTCATTCTTCCTGCCTCGAAACCTAGTTCAGTAAGCTGCTCAGTAATTCCAGTAGCAGCTTTTTCGCCGGTTCTTCCACCACCAAATTTTTTCTCTCCAATATGAATCAAACCGTTCAAAAAGGTACCATTGGTAAGCACTACTGCTTTAGCAGGAATCTCTAACCCCATCGAAGTTATGACTCCTTTTATTTGATCACCTTTAACAATCAAGCCTGAAACCATTTCTTGCCAAAAGTCTACATTGGGGATTTGTTCAAGAATTTCTCGCCAGGTTTTGGCAAATAGTTGACGGTCGTTCTGTGTCCGTGGGCTCCACATAGCAGGACCCTTTGACTTATTAAGCATACGAAACTGAATCATAGATAGATCTGAAACAATACCCGATCTACCACCTAAAGCGTCAATTTCTCGTACAATTTGTCCCTTAGCTACGCCACCCATGGCAGGATTGCAAGACATTTGGGCGATGGTATTCATGTTCATGGTCACCAGTAATACCTTAGAACCCATTTGAGCAGCGGCAGCAGCAGCTTCGCAACCTGCATGGCCAGCCCCCACCACAATAATATCATAGTTTGGAAACATAGCGATTTAATTGAATGTTCCACGTGGAACGTTTCACGTGGAACATGAGGTTACAAAGATAAATAAGCTTCTTCTTTTTTTCTCATTTCCCTTTGTTCTTCTAGGTTGGAGTCATTATATCCCAATAGATGCAGGATACCATGTAGCATTACTCGTTTCAATTCCTGATGAAATGGTTGATGATATTGAGTGGCATTTTCAGAAACTTGATCGATACTTATATAGATATCTCCGGATATAGTGTTGGGCTCTGTGCTTTGGTCAAATGTTAAGACATCAGTATGGTAATCATGCTGCAAGTAGGATTTGTTGAGTTCCAAAAGGTATGGCTTGGAGCAGAAAATATAATTGATAGTACCTTGATGATGGTCTTCTGCTGCTATAATATTTCCTAGCCACAGTCTAATAGTAGAGAATGTGTTTAGCTCAAAAGCAACATCCTCGGTAAAGTAGGAGATCAATGTTTATTTGTTAACGTAGAAGCGCAACTCAACCAATCTACCTTCATCCTTGAACTTAACTTCATCGGCAAGGTGCTTCATTAAAAAGATACCACGTCCACCTGGCTTATCCAGATTTTCTGGTGCGGTTGGATCCGGAAGGTTTTGAAAGTCGAATCCGGGTCCCTGGTCCTGAATGGCAAAGGTAATGATATCTTGTTCTAGATTGAGACTAATGGTAACGTTCTTACTATTTTGGAGTCCATTGCCGTGTCTAATGGCATTATTAACAGATTCGGTTACTGCAATCATGATATTTCCATAAATATCATCATCGATATTATATTGGTCCTTGGCATTGTCTATGAAACTCTCTATTATTCGAATGTTCTCTGTAAGCGAGGGAATTTTTAATTTAATGGAGTCCATTTACAGTGCTTTTAATTGTCCAACCTTCTGAAGTATTCATTTACTTCTTGTTTGTAATAAGGACTTAATTTAGGGGGTACCGTCCTTAATAATTCAACTTCTTTTTCCTTTGCCTTAAGATATTCCTCAAACTCAGGGGGGATTCTGGGCTCTTTGCTGGTGGCCTGTTCTGCTTCCCGCGCTTTATCCAGCTCTCGTTCTCGAATGGAATTCTCGGCTTGAAGTAATCTGGTTAGGATCTCCTTCTGCCTTCTTATGGTTTCAGAAGTGATTTGCTTATTCACCAAATCAGTTTCTGTTTTCTCCATTTTCTCAATAATATCCTTATTCCCCTTATTTCCTTTTTCACCCAGCTCCTGGATTCCTTCCTCAGCTTCTTCCAATGCCCGCCTGATCATTTCTTGTTGCGCTGCAAGTTTAGCCAATTCTTCGCTTAGTGCCCGCCCGCTCTTTCCGCTTTTTTTAAGGTTTTCAATTTGCTGGTTGAGCTGCCTTTGAAGTTCACTCATCCCTGGAGTATTCTTTTGGCCCTTCTTGGGTTTTCCCCCTTGTGCCATGGCCATCTGTTGCTGCATTTGTTGTAAAATATCTCCAAGCAGCAGCGCGAGATTATTGATTGATGTCATCGTAAGTTGCTGATTACTAATGGATTGAGATTGATTCCGTTTTTTCAAACCATCTAAACTCTGATCCATATGCTCGTTCATCTCCTTGACTTCTCTGGTCACAAATGATTTTATTTGAAATACCCGATTAGCCAACGAAAGCAGGCTGTCTTCGATAATCCTGGCGTCATCCTTCAGTTTTAATTGTTGCTGGGAAAGTTCTATAAATCTGGGATCGCTCTGGTTTATGGACTGGAATTCTTTCATCAAAGACTCCTGGTCAAAAGATAATTTGATCAGATTGTCTTCGATGTCACGCAGGTTGTCAAGATTCTCCTGCATCATCTCCATTTCCATACCGCTTTGCATCTGTTGCAGCTTTTGGTTTAGCTGCTGCATATTGTCAATGGACTGCTGTTGTGATTTCTGGGCAGGTTTTCTCTTTTTTTCTTCCAATTGTTGCTCACTTTGCTCCATGCCTTTATCAATCTGTTCTTCTTCATCGGAAGTGTCTTCAAACATCTGAGAATGCTCTAACTCTTGATTTTTCTCACGCAAGTTATCCAGCGATTCCTGCAACTGTTGAAAATCTTCGCGCAGCTGATTTTGCTGCTCGGATAGTTGTTCGGTCTGATTCTCTTTTTTCCCGGTATCCTCCATCAATTGCTGCTGCTCCTCCTTCATTTCATCCAGATCTTGGATGGTTTCTTCCAATTTCTGTTCGAACTGCATTCTCTTGAACAACTCCAATGTGCGCTCTAATTCTTCTTCCAAATTTTGTTCCTTATAATCCAATTGTTCCAGCATATCCTGGAAGGAATCATAATTTTCCTGCTCATCAAGCAACTTGCGAAGCTCATCGTATAACCGTTTGGTCTCCTCATCCAAAAGTTCGTCCATCAATTCCTGCAATTGGTTTATTTTGGTTTTCAGACTTTCACTGTAGTCGTTGAACTTCTCCTTTTGCTGATTATTCTGTTGGTTCAACTCTTTCAGCTTGTTAATCTCTTCAGCAAGCTCTTCCTTCTTATCCAGTATTTCTTCTAATAGTTTTTTATCCTGCCAGTCTAGGGTTTTCTTACTTTTTAGCCGATTTTCGGCCTCTTTTATTTTCTCATTCAACTCTTTGGCATCCTGAAGACTTTTGTCAATCTGTTTTTCAGTGTTCTTGGAGTTTCGATCGAGGCTTTCGTTGATCTCTTGACGAGAAGGAAGCTTGAAAGAATACTGAGATGTTTTAGTGGATTTGGCACCGTTCACCCCGTCGTTATCCCAAACCCGTAAATAATAGTCTACCTGATCCCCAAGTTCCAAATTCAAACTATCCACCTCCCATTGAAAATAATAGTTTTGATTATTGGTACCAGACTTTATGGGAATTGCCATCTGCTTGAACTTATTTGCAGGTTGGTTAGTGGTAGATTTCACCAAATAATATAAGGAAAGCCTCGAAAGACCGTAATCATCCGAGATATTTCCTCCGAATATCATGTAGCTGAACATGGTGGTATCGCGATATTGATCCAAAGTTATTTTGGGATACTTGTCTTTAATCACATTGATCTGGTATTCAATCTCTTCCTTATTCTGACTGTATTTATTGCGTAAGTCCAACAAGTATCGATCCGATTCTTTAGCGGTTTTTTCGTACTTAAAAATTTGATTATCAGACATTTGCAACTCTTTAACCTCTTGACTTTGTAAAAACCTGAGTGTGATTTGTTCCGTTTCTAATGCACGGAACGTCCATTTTATCTCTGTTCCTTCAGGAATTTGCAGGTTGCCGGTGTTTTGTAGGGATTCATTTTGACGCTCTAAATAACGCGGATACTCTAGATCGATATCAAAGCTTTTTAAATTGGGTCGGCTTCTCACGTCCAGGGTATAAAGCTTTGAATTGAATCCAGCTGCTTCGAATTGGAAATCGAAAGAAGACTGCACCTTATCAAAGGTAAACTCGAAATGACCCTCCTGGTTTTGCAGCATTTTAACTTTTCGGTCTTTTGTCTGAAGATACACAGTGCTGGGTGCCAAATCACCGGTAAAACCGAGGGTTAGTGCAAAGTCTTCATTTTTGAAGGCTTTGAGGTCTTTGTTCAAAATCTCGAATTGAAAAGGCGCTACCGGAGCATAGGTTTTGTTGAAATTTATCAGTCTAGGTGTACTGTCGGTAAATAGCTGTGGTGCTGCCAACAATATGATGACTACCGCTGAGAGTGGAAGAAGAAGATATTTCAAATACCTTCGGTTTTCATTAAAATTTATGGCCTCTACAAAGGGAACTGCCGAAACATCCTCGGTTTTTTGGGAGATACTAGCTTGTATCAGTGCATTGTCAACAGCACTTAGCCGATGTAGTTGCAGGGTATTTAATAGTTTATCCTTTACCGAAGGGAAATATCGGCCAATCTGCCTAGCCGCTTCTTCATCGCTGATTTGCTGCCTTAAGGTCAGCAGCTTCCAGGTTGGATCGATGATCCAACGGTAAAACACCCAGATAACTATTGCCAAAAAGCCAAAGAAAAGTAAGGTGCGGATCAGGGTTCCAAAGCGGATGGTGTACTCAAGGGAATTAACTACAAGGTAAGATGAGCATAGGATGGCCAAAGCCAGCAAACCGCCTTTTATCAATTTATTCTGATAATACTTGCGCTTGTAGGCTTGAAGTTTTTGTATAATCTGGTGATATCCCGAGGCCTCTGCCATAGCTTAATAACGATACTCTTGTGAGTTCTGTTACAATTCCCAGTATCTCTAAATTAAGCAATTTGATTTATAACTGCTGTCCATGTTGACTAATACCATACTGATGCTGGAAATATTCCAGTAAATGCATCTTCAGCAGCTTCTCCTGCTCCAGTAAGTCGAACGGTGGCAACTCCTTTAGCAACTTCCAATGAGGCCAGCCGGACTCATCCAATCCTTCAAGCTGATAGAACCCTGAATAGCTCAATACTTTGCAAATAGCAATATGAATAAGATCCTGCTTTTCTTCTTTGGTAAAAGTTCTGGCACCCTGACCCAATTCATTCACACCAACCAGAAACAGAACTGCTTCGAGATTGCCTGGCCTTTTATTGAGTATGCCAGATAATTGGTGAAGCAGAGCCTGCCACTCACGCTCCAGCTGGAGGTCTTTTTTATACATTGAGACTGCTGTCTATTTAATTGGGACTGCAAATATATACAGATTAAATGATGCTTCGACTTGCTAAGGACTTTCTGGCTTTGATTTTTCCATCCCGTTGCCCCCTTTGCGCTGGAGCCCGACTCAATGCAGAGCCTTGTATTTGCAGCAAATGTATGGTAGCACTACCTCGCGAGTTAAACTATCAGGGCTTGCATAACCATACTTGCCAGAGACTTTACGGTCTGTTGAAATTCCAACGGGCATTTTCGTACCTGCAGTTTTCCAAGCAAAGCAGTGTACAGCGGCTATTGCACCTGGTAAAATACCGTGGGCAGCACCAGCTTGGCAGGCAGTTGGGTAAATGGTTTGCGGCTGAAGTACTAAGACCCCATAGTGACTTATACGAGGTGATAGTGCCGGTACCCCTGCATCCCCAACGACAAAAACTTAGAGGATATAATCAAAGCAGGCTTATAGCTGACGGTATTGCAAGTATAACCGGACACCAAGTTGTGGATGCCTTAATCCGTGCGCCTAAACAAACTACTCAAACCAGCTTGGATCGATGGCAACGATTCCAAAATACTGTCAGCGAATTCAGATTGGTGGAGCATCAAGCAGTGGTAAATAAGCGGATCCTGTTGGTAGATGATGTGATCACTACTGGCGCTACCATAGTAGGTAGTGGTTTGCCGCTGGTGGCTGGGGGAGCTTCCAATCTGGTAATAGGAGCGGTGGCACTTACACAGGAGCGATAAAAAAACCCCGCCTGGGGCGGGGTCAATAAGGTAAATTAAACTTCTTAGTAATTACTTCCAGCGCGTATCATGGCACATCGGAAGCCGATGGTTGCAGTGGCCGAGTCTTCATCTAAGAACCTTCTGGTACCAGGTGATAACCAATACGCTACATCTTTCCAAGATCCGCCTTTGTAAACCCTTACATTATCTGTAATTAGGGATTCACCACCTTCATTATCATAATAGCTAGAAGGATCTAATAGTCCGTCTCTCCTGATAGGATTAAGGTCATCAACATCCTGGAAGGATAGTGGACGATAAATATCTTGTACCCACTCATTTACATTTCCGGCCATGTTATAAAGCCCGAAATCATTAGGAGGGTATTCATATATGCCTGCAGTAATCATGGCGCCATCATTCAGCTTACCGGCGATACCGGCGTAGTCACCACGACCTCTTTTAAAGTTAGCCAGGAAGAATCCCATTTCTTTTCCATAGGGATTCCGCAACGCATGGCCATCCCAGGGGTAAATTCTTTGGTGGGTCTGGTTCTCATCCAACCATTGTGTACCTACCAGTGCTTGAGCGGCATATTCCCATTCTGCTTCAGTTGGCAGCCTGTAGTCTGGTAATACCACCCCTGACTCCAATGGGATTCGACCACCCTGCTCCGCAGGCAGATCCTCTAAACCTGACTCCTCGGCTAGTTTTAAGTTGACCATAGAGGTTCTCCATTTACAATAGTCATTGGCTTGCAACCAGCTTACTCCAACTACCGGGTAGAACCTGAAACCTGGATAACGCAGATAGTGATCTACATAACTATCGTTAAAAGCCAACTGACCCTTCCACACAGTAGTGTCGGGTAATGCTGACTCATAGAACTCTCTGGTGGAATCCAGCTTCACATAGTACAGATATTCCAGCCAGTGAATGTTGGCTACCTCTGTTTCATCCATGTAAAAAGAAGCCACGGTTACCGTTCTTTCCAAATTGTCTCTAGTGGTTAGAAGGTCCTCTTCAAACGAACCAAGGGTCATCCTTCCACCCTCAATGAACACCAAGTTGGGCCCGTCGGGCTGACCACTAAAGTCGTTTACTGGAAATCCTCCGTCTTCATTGTATGCCAGACCGGTGGCGGTACTGGCTTCTCCAGGGTTCTCAGCGGTAGGTTGTCCCTGGAAAAACTTATTACAGGAAGTGGATAAAATCATGCTCAAGGCCAAAAATAAAGGCCCGTGCAATCTGCTCGCAATTTTCATAACCTGTTTAATTTACCTTTAATGTAAAAAAATCGTTCAATTCATATTATTACGCATGCAATTTGGAGCTTTGACTACAAAATTTAAATTAAATACCCACTAAAAATCCATGGATGTAATATTCTGCTCCAAAATGCAAACTCACACAACACCTTGCAATATAAATAATTCCCAAATACCCCATTTATTGTGTCCTGGGAACAATTATTTCGGGTTTGTTTATCTCGGTTAACAAATCTTTTGCTTCTGCAATACCGCTGACGTCAGCAATCAACAAAACCAGTCGATTACGGGTTTCTTTTAGTCGACATCTAGCAGGATTTTTCGAGACAAACCTCAATATACCTCCAAACACATCTGACTGGTAATAGGTTTCATTCTTTGATGGCAGTAGATGACATTTAATAGTTGCATTCTTCAAGATAAGTTTCTCACATCCCAGATTTTGTGCTAGCCACCTCAATCTAACGGTTTCAACCAGGTTCAGAACTTCTTCTGGCATAGGACCAAAGCGATCTTCCAAAGAACGGGTAAAACTGGATATCCCATCTTCATCGGTTAGGTTATCAAGCCGACTGTATAGCTGTAACCTCTCTGAAACGCTGGTTACATAGTTATCCGGGATAAGCAATTCTAAATCCGTCTCAATATTGCAATCCCTGGCTTTAATCACCTCTAGCTTAGGTAGCTCCTGTTTGAATAGATCTTTGAACTCACCCTCTTTCAATTCTGCTACTGCTTCATCCAGAATTTTGTGATACATTTCAAATCCTAAATCTGAGAT
>JANQPK010000448.1 GCA_028289505.1 Cyclobacteriaceae bacterium | reverse complement strand
CTTTCAAAGGCAGTAGGTTTAATCTTTCGATGCACCCCTAGCAATCCATCTGTGGGAGATAAATAAAGCAGAGAGCAATACAGACTACTGTTTATTTTTTCAGTTACCCCAATGGCTAAATAAACGCCCTGGTCACGGCACAAGGCTTCCAATCTTTCCATATCATGGCCTTTTAGGTCCACACTTTCCGCTAGATAATCGGCATACAATTGTCGTCCTTGCTTGGTCCTAGCGCCCATCTTGGTACCAAAAGAAAAGCCTCTTGGATATCCTGGAATAAAAGATTCAGGAAAAAGAATTAATTGACACCCTTGACCAGCATACTCAGCGGTCAACCGCTCCACCTTCTCTAAGGTTCTCTCCTTGTTGAAAAATACCGGACTATCCTGTATTACACCAACTTTAACTTTCATGGACTTTATAATTCATAGATTAATTCCTGACCTTGGGTTTGCGCTGAACTACCCCCTACCATGATAGTAAAGGCACCGGGCTCGCAAACTAAACTGCCGTCCGACAGATAGTATGATAACATTTCTTCATCTATATCAAAAGAGACAACCTCTTCTTCACCTGCAGCCAGAAAGACTTTTTTAAAAGCCTTTAACTCTTTTACCGGGCGGGTTTCGCTGGCTACTATATCCCTGATGTATAATTGGACCACTTCATGACCATCATAAGGACCCAGATTCTTAATAGTGGCGGTGAATTTTATGCTTCCACCTGATATCAATCGGTTCGCGGACAAACGTGACTCACCATATTCAAACTTGGAATAACTCAGTCCAAACCCAAACGGGTATAAAGGATCATTTTCACAATCGGTATAGTGCGACCAGAAGACCATTCCATCATCATGTGGATTGGTGGTGGGCCTTCCAGTATTTTTATGGTTGTAATAAATGGGTAATTGACCGCCATGTCTGGGAAAAGAAACCGGCAGCTTTCCTGAGGGGTTATAATCACCAAAGATAACATCTGCAATGGCATTCCCGGCTTCCGATCCCAGGTGCCAAACCTGAAGCAGCGCCGGCACCTGGTGAGCCACCTCAGCAATGTCTAAAGCCCTGCCACTCATCATCACTACCACAATATTTTGATTGACTTTCAGCAATTGTTTAAGTAACTCCTGTTGACTGCCTTTCAAGCCCACGTCTACTTGACTCCGACCCTCTCCTGTCTGCCAACAATCCTCTCCCATGGCCAAAACCACAACATCGGAGTCTTGAGCAACTGCAACAGCATCATCAAAGCCGGTTTCATCATTCTCAATTATATCCAGCTCAAACAGGAAGCTTCTATCACCACGGGTAAGCTTATATCCTTCTGCAAACCGGATGCTATCAGGTTCAACCAAAGACTTCATTCCCTCCAACAGGCTTTTGGCACTGTTCGCCTCCGCCTGAGCCCGCCAGCTGCCCAGTGGTATATCCTTATCCTGAGCCAAGCATCCGATCACCCCGATGCTGACACCAAGCTTGGATAGCGGGAGTATATGCTGTTCATTTTTAAGCAGCACTATTGATTTCCGGGCTGCATCTCTGGCTAATGCCAGGTTAGTATCGGTAAGAATGCTGGATTTTTCACGCTGCTGGTTACAGTAGCGGTATGGATCGTCGAAAAGTCCCAAATCGTATTTGACCTGCAAAATTCGCTGCACCGCATTATCTATGTACTTTTGATCTACTATTCCCTCTTCCACCAATTGCTGCAAGTGCCTGAGGTAGGCTTTTGACTCCATATCCATGTCACAGCCCGCACCTATAGCTTTTTCGGCAGCGTGCTTGAGGTCTGCGGTAAAGCCATGAGTCACCATTTCTCCAATTGATGCCCAATCCGAAACTACAAATCCACTCCAGTTCCACAACTCTTTGAGCAGTTGTCTTTGTAAAAACCGATTTCCGGTAACCGGAACTCCATTTAGCTCATTAAAGCCATTCATAAAGGTAGCCACTCCAGCCTCTGCAGCAGCTTTGAATGGAGGCAGTACAATATTATGCAAGGTTGAACTTCCCATATCAACGGTATTGTAATCACGGCCAGCCTCCACAAAACCGTAGGCTGCAAAATGCTTGGCACAGGCCGCAATGGTATTTACTGCACCCAGATCAGAGCCCTGAAATCCTTCCACCCAGGCCTTTGCCATAGCAGATCCTAAATACGGGTCCTCTCCGGGACCTTCCATAACCCGTCCCCAACGAGCATCCCGGGTAATGTCGATCATTGGCGCAAAGGTCCAATGAATACCGGAAGCACTTGCCTCCAATGCTGCTAGCGCTGCACACTTCCTGGCGACCTCTAGGTCCCAGCTGGCTGACTGCGCCAGAGGAATGGGTGCCATAGTTTTATATCCGTGAATCACATCATAACCAAATATCAGCGGGATGCCTAATCTACTATCTTCAACTGCCAGCTTTTGTGCTTCCCTGGTAGCAGCTACCGTCAATACGTTTAACATGCCACCTACCAGACCTTGTCTGATATGTTCAAACTTTAATTGACTATCATCATCTTTTGGAACGGGCCCGGTAAACTCCCAGGTGCCATTATAAAGGTTGAGCTGGCCAACCTTTTCGACCAGCGTCATTTTGGCTAACAACGCTGCAATAAATTTTTGCCGATGCTCCACAAAGCAAAGAAAGCATTTTTAGGAAAAATTTGCCATATTGACATTTCACTAATGATGTTTATGAGATACTTCCTGGCACTAGTGGCCTGTTTTCTTTGGGTCTGTAACGACTTAATTGGCCAGACTCATGCTGACCCCAAAGCCACCGGAAAAACCACTAGGCTATTTCAAAATCTTAAACTCATCTCGCAAAAGGGATTCATGTTAGGACATCAGGATGATCAAGCTTACGGAGTGGGTTGGCGAGCGGAAAACGGCAGGTCGGATGTGTTAGAAACCGCTGGATCTTTCCCTGCGGTACACGGTTGGGATATCGGTAAAAGGCTGATCTACGATTTCAATATTGATACCGTAGATTTTGACGATATGGTATTTTGGATCAAGCAATCCTACCAGCGGGGAGGCATCAATACCATATCCTGGCATCTCGATAACCTTACCACTGGTGGTGACAGTTGGGACAAAACCTCGAGTGTCAAAGACCTGCTACCCGGTGGAAATAAGCATATGCTCTTTCTAAGCGAACTGGACTTACTGGCCATTATGCTGGGGAAGTTAAAAAAAGGCTACTCCAGGATACCCATTATATTCAGACCGTGGCACGAGCACAACGGTAACTGGTTTTGGTGGGGCAAAGGCAACTGCACCGAAGAAGAATATATTCAGCTGTTCCGGTTTACTGTAGAATACTTGCGTGATGTCAAAAAGATACACCACCTACTTTATGCCTTTTCACCAGATCGAAGCCAATGGAGTCTGGACCAAAATGCCCGACAAAATTACTTTTATGGCTACCCTGGTGATGATTATGTAGATATTATCGGAATTGACAATTACGGTGATGTAGGTCGATCAGGAGGACCGGATAGCCCGGAATTACAGAGTCAGCATTTTGTTAACAGTTTGAAATTGATCACTAGTATTGCTCAAGAAAAAAATAAAGTAGCCGCTTTGACGGAAACGGGACTGGAGGGAGTGACCAACCCAAATTGGTTTACGGAAATCATACTAAACCCAATCTTGGCCAATGATGCTGAAATCGATATTGCTTGGGCCTTAGTATGGCGCAATGCCAATACCACTCATCATTATGCGCCGTTCCCGGGACACAATAGTGTACCGGATTTTAAAAAATTCGAGCAACATGCTGCCACTTTTTTTGAAAAAGACTTGCGCAATCCATATAAAAGAAACAAAGCGCTAAAATAAACCAACCAACCGATGAGTCTACAGGCTGTTGACATCACCATTATCCTGCTTTACCTGGTGACCACCATGGTAATCGGTCTTATCCTTAAGAACAAGGCCCAACAATCTAAAGAGTCCTATTTACTGGGCGGAAATCAGTTGCCTTGGTATATGCTAGGGCTCTCCAACGCTTCTGGTATGTTTGATATATCAGGCACGGTTTGGCTGGTGACCATACTGTTTGTTTATGGGGTCAAAAGCATCTGGCTTCCCTGGTTGTGGCCAGTTTTCAATCAAATCTTTTTGATGGTATTTCTCTCAATATGGCTCCGAAGATCCAACGTCACTACTGGGGCGGAGTGGATTCGCACCCGATTCGGCAGCAAGCAAGGGGCCAAACAATCGCATGTGATCGTGGTGGTATTTGCTTTGATCATGGGTCTTGGCTATCTGGCATATGGTTTTATCGGGTTAGGTAAGTTTGTAGAGATTTTTATTCCCTGGGAATACCTATCGCAGTATCTGCCATTTGATCTCCCCTTAAAATATGTACCTCATTTCTATGGCATTATCTTCACTTGTTTTGCAGTATTCTATGCACTGCTGGGTGGCATGATGAGCATCGTATGGGCTGACCTGGTACAATATATAATCATGGCTATTTCCGGAATAGTAATCGGAATAATTGCCATGATGGCCCTGGCAGATAACCCCTTAGCGGTTCCAGATGGGTGGATGAATCCATTTTTTGGATGGGAGCTCAACTTGGATTGGTCTGGGATCATTGCCGATGTCAATCAGAAAATTACGGATGACCAGTTTTCACTATTCACCATTATTTTCATGATGATGATTTTCAAAGGAGCCCTGGTTTCACTAGCTGGTCCAGCCCCTAACTATGACATGCAAAAGATATTGTCCACCCGTTCGGTGCGAGAGGCCGCCTTGATGAGTGGCTCAGTATCCTTCATACTGATGCCCATCCGTTATTTCATGATCGCAGGCTTTGGGGTATTAGGACTATTGTTTTATGATCAACTCGATTTAATAGTGCCCGGGAAGGGACTAGATTTCGAACAGATCCTTCCTTCAGCCATCAGTCAATTCGTACCAGTTGGTTTTTTGGGACTATTATTGGCAGGGCTTCTGGCTGCCTTCATGTCAACTTTTGCTGGCACCCTTAATGCCGCTCAGGCATACATCGTTAATGATGTCTACCTGAAATACATCAATCCCCAGGCCAGCAATATC
>JANQPK010000443.1 GCA_028289505.1 Cyclobacteriaceae bacterium | reverse complement strand
TTCTCAGTTATCAATAGGCAGTTAGCAAGCCTGCGAACTGAATATTGCCAACTGCCCACTTGCCCACTGACAAAATTACTCCTGCCAAAGCCAACCTAGACCTTCCGGTAGCAACATTCCAGGGTGCTTATCATTGTGCTCCCCATCTGTCCATACAGCCTTGAACTGATAACGGGGTCCTTCAATTTGCTTCTCATCGGCATATTTATTGGCAAATTCCATGGCGGAAACCATTTGTTGGTTAGCCAGGAACCAGTTTCCCCATCTATTGCTCAAATCATTTATACCATCTTGAATGTAGATCTTCATAGGCCGAATGGACTCTCGTCGGATTAGGGCCGGATAATCCTGCCCACCAAGCTTGATTGGTTTCTCATCAGGTCGGAAACCGATAGATACATAGCTTCCGATGGTACTGTAAACCTTTCGAAAATAATCGGGATAGTGCCAGGCAACCGTGAATGCTGCGATTGCCCCACTACTGGTTCCTCCAATGGCTCTTTGTTCAGGATCGTTAGTCAAATTATAGTCTTTGGCCACATGGGGTAACATTTCTTCAATAATGAATCGGGCATAGCGGTCATTCAAAGCATCGTATTCATTAGCCCGGTTATTGGGATTTTTGGGACCTAGATCAGTGGGGTAATGCTCTGATCGATTACCCGGAGTAATAAATATGCCAATGGTAACCGGGATCTCTCCCTTGGCAATAAGGTTTTCCATTACCTGTGGTACCCTTAAACTACCTTCAGGAATAGTGGCACGATTGCCATCCTGAAAAACCAACACACTTGCAGGTTTTGAAGCCTCATATTGTGCTGGAATAAACAACCAATAAAGGCGCACTGTGCCTTCTATTATTTTACTGTGAAATTCGAACGGCCCTTTTAGTTCACCCTTTGGGACGCCCTCTTGCGGAAAGTGATCATCTGTAAGTTCTAATCCCTTACGAATTTCAAGTTGACCAAAGACAGAGCCTGAAACCATAAGGAGTAGTAGTATTATCAAGTTGGTTCTCATCAATTTAATTTTTAATTGTCACCATCAAGTATTCTTCCCAGACCTCCAAGCACCGATCCCTCACCCTTGGAGGAACCTCCCATCCTGGGAGCATGTTTAATAATTCGATCTGCCAAACGAGAAAATGGCAAGCTTTGTAGATAAACTCTTCCTGTACCCTGAATGGTAGCTAGAAATAAACCCTCACCACCGAAGAACATAGATTTTAAATTGCCTGCTCGTTCGATACTGTAATCCAACCCAGTGGTGAAAGCAACGATACATCCTGTATCGATTAATATAGTTTCATTATGCAGTTCCTTCTCAATCACTGTTCCTCCAGCGTGCAGAAATGCCAAACCATCGCCCATTAGTTTTTGAAGTATGAATCCTTCACCACCAAAAAATCCAGATCCCAGTCTCTTGTTGAAAGCAATGGATACTGCGGTTCCTTTTGCTGCACAAAGGAAAGCGTCTTTCTGGCACAGAATTTCGCCTTGAACTGTGTTGAGGTTGACCGGTATTATTTTGCCTGGATAGGGAGCAGCAAAACTAACTTGTTTCTTTCCATGACCGATATTGGTAAAATGAGTTAGGAATATAGACTCACCGGTAAGCACTCTTTTTCCAACATCCAGGAGTTTTCCCAAAAGACCACTATCTGGGTTAGAACCATCACCCATCCTGGCTTCGAAATTTATTCCCCGGTCCATCCAGTTCATACTGCCAGCTTCTGCAATTACAGTTTCCTGAGGATCCAATTCTATGGAAACGATCTGCATATCGTCGCCATGAATGGTATAATCAATTTGATGTGAATTCATAGTTGGTAGTTTTAAGGTTTAGCTAATGAAAAAGTTACGATTCCTGAATCAGTATGGTTAAAGCTCTCACCAATACTGACTGCAATTGATAAATAGGGTTTATTGTCGATTTGATAAACGGAAGGATTGGCTAATCCGTTTCCAGGAAGCTCATATTCCCAAACTAACTTCCCGGTGTCTTTGTCAAAGGCCCTTAACATACGGTCCATAGAAGCCGCTATGAAAACCAACCCGCCGGCAGTAACTACTGGTCCCCCATAGTTTTCCATACCCGTATCGGGCTCTTCTGGGTTTTGAAATTTTGGATGCCTTCCCAATGGGATTTTCCAAACATATTCACCAGTATTAATGTCAATAGCGTTTAGGGTACCCCAGGGAGGATCGACTAAGGGGCGTCCTAAGCTATCTATAAGCAACTGTTTATTGATGGCATTGCGAAAGGTGGTAGTGGTATCCTGCTTTTCCAATCTTTTTGACGGCGTGCTTTTTCCAGTATCGGTTAGGAAGGCCAGAAGTTCATCCTTTGATTGATCCATTAACTGACCAAATGCCGGCATAATACCACTACCTCGGTTGATGATTTCAATCATTGCATCCCTGGTAAGTCTTTGCTCCAGACCCACCAGTGATGGCATGGATTCTACTCCTGTTTTATCACTGGCATGACAACTGGCACAGTTTGTCTGGTAAATTGCCTGTCCCACACTGAAAAGGGTTTCACCTCGGTCATCTATGACCTTGGTTTTTTCTAATCTTCCCAATTCGGGAAGATCATTTGAATTGATGAACAACATACCGCTTTGCGGATCGTAGGCAGCACCTCCCCATTCTGCACCCCCTCGCGATCCAGGATACATTACCGTGGTCTTGAGACTTAAGGGAGTAAAAAGACCCTTAAACCAAAGATCGTGGGTAGCAATATCCTGTTGTGGAAGCCCCTGTCTGGAAAAAGGTTCTGGTTTCAAAGGAAATGGTTGCGTGGGCCATGCCTGTTCACCGGGAATATTTGAAGGCGGCACCGCTCTTTCCACTACTGGAAAGAGCGGTTCACCGGTGATCCTGTCTAGTAGATAAATAAATCCCATTTTAGTGGGCTGCGCCACCGCCTCAATGGTTTCACCTTGCCTGTTTAGGGTAACCAGGTTTGGGGCAGTTGGCAGGTCATAGTCCCACAGATCATGATGGACCGTCTGAAAGTGCCATAGGTATTTTCCAGTGGCTGCTTCTAGCGCCAAAAGTGAATTGGCGAATAAGTTCGTGCCAATCCTGTCTGCCCCGTAGTAGTCATAGGTTGGAGAACCTGTTGGGACATACACAATACCCTTGGAAACATCCAAGCTCATACCTGCCCAATTATTGGCTCCTCCCACGGTTTGGTAAGCATTTTCAGGCCAGGTTTCAAATCCAAACTCCCCTGGCTTTGGAATGGTATTGAAAGTCCATACCAAATCACCGCTTCTAACATCAAATGCCCGTACCGGCCCTGGAGCTGCTCCTGGACTTTCGGAGACTACGGCACCGACAATGATAAGATTTTGGTATATGATGCCCGGAGTACTTAATCTAACGGTGCCCGCTTCATCCCGTTCCGGTTGTGGTACCTCCAGGCTTATACTGCCATTCTCACCAAACTCCCTAATCGGCTCTCCGTTTTTGGCGTTCACCGCAAAAAGTCGGCTTCGGGCCGAAAACAGTATGCGTTCATCTTCCGATTCAGGATCTTTCCAGTAGGTAGCGCCCCGCAAAACACCGCCGCCCCGTTCGCCCTGCAGGGGGTCGAAGGACCACAATAGCTTTCCAGTTTCGGCATCGACGGCGTATAACCACCTCCATGCAGAAGTCAAATACATTACCCCATCAACCACGATGGGGTTACATTCGTATTTCCATATACGAAACCCGTCAGGGGCGTCATTTGGGTAGAATTCCCAGGCGATTTCCAGATTCTGAACATTTGACTTGTTCAATTGGTCCACAGCACTATAATTATTGGACTCAGGACCTCCTTTATATACTTCCCAGTTCTGATCAGGTTTAGGATCGGAGTGACATCCCAAGAGGCACCATAATAAATACAGGTACCAAGGCCTGAATTCATAACTATCCATCATTCGCCATTTGCCATTAACAATGAGCAACTTATAACTCATAACTCATAATTCATAACCGCAAAAAACATTTTTATCAAAACTTGATTTTTTGTAAATTTAGGTTGCAGCCAAAACCTAAAACTAAAGCATAACCTCTTCATGTCAGGCGATTTAAGGCTAACATTTTTGTGTGGTTTTATTTTGCTCATACCGTTGGTATTGAGCGCTCAGGTAGATGATCCGCGTCAGAAGCACTACCAAAGGAATGTTCGTCCTATTTTAATGGAGCATTGCTACCCCTGTCACAACGGGGAAGACAAAAAAGCGGGTATTGATTTTGACAACTACTTCTTCATAAGCTCCATCGTTCGCAGTGGTGAAACATTTCAAAAAATTATTGAAGAGGTAGAAAATCGTACCATGCCTCCGGAGATGCGTCCCCGATTGACCCAAATGGAAATAGATACGGTTTCCCACTACATCAATAGCTATTTAAGGGCAGCATTAAATGAAAAAGATCCTGGATTGATACCTCCAAGAAGACTTAGTAATCAGGAATACAGATACGTTATTGAAGATTTGCTGAACCTAAAGGTAGATGTAGATTCAATCTTCCCATCGGATCCCTCCGGTGGTGAAGGGTTCGACAATCAAGCATCAGTGCTCTACATGTCTCCATTGTTAATTGAAAGGTATTTCGAAACTGCTGATGATTTAGTAGAAAGTTTGTATGCTGACCCGGCGGCATGGCGTGAGTTAGTCCCCAAATATCGACCTAGTATTTGGGCTTCTCTGCGAACCTTTTGGTACAGGGTTTTTTATGATCGTGATGTCTCCCTGGAAAGACCAAAAAGATTGGCATCTGAGGTGTTAGTGCCTTTTGCAACTTTGGCCTATAGAGGGTTTATCGAACCTGATGAAAAAAGCAGGTTGTTGGGTTTTTTTGAGGAAGCTTACATCAAGTTTTCCGACCAAAAAGATCGTTATGATGCCAGTATCAGGGAAACTATGAAGCTGGTACTGATGTCTCATAGCTTTTTGTATCGTATTGAGAGTGATCCGGAAATTGAGGGTCCTTATCAGGTTTCAAACCTGGAGTTAGCCTCCCGACTATCCTTCTTTCTATGGTCCAGTATTCCTGATCAACAATTGCTCAACGTTGCCTACAGGGAGGACCTACATGATCCAACGGTAATCGAACGCGAAGTGATGCGTATGCTTAAGGACCCCAGGGCTAAACGTATAGGGGAGCAATTTGCCATACAATGGCTGGAGTTAAAAAAGCTAAAAGATCCTGCATTTCAGGTTGACCTGGTGAATTTTCCGGAGTATGACAGTGACCTAAGCAGCATAATGCTAAAAGAAGTAGAGCTTTTTTTCAATCACGTATTGCTTGAGAGCAATAACCTGATGGAATTAATAGACAGTGATTACAGTTTCTTAAATGAAAAGTTGGCAGACCATTATGGAATAAAAGGTGTTGCAGGGCCAGATATGCGTATGGTAAACTTTGAAACCAACCAAAGAGGCGGCATCTTGGGTATGGCTGGTGTTTTAACCGCCACATCCTTGCCAAATCGTACCAGCCCGGTATTGAGAGGCAAATGGGTATTGGAGCAGGTATTGGGTACTCCACCACCGCCACCACCACCTAATGTCCCTGAGTTGGAGGTGGACCACGACTCTTCTCAATCGATTCAGTCGCTTAGAGTGGTTTTGGAAAAGCATCGTGAAGATCCTAGTTGCAACAGTTGTCATCAAGCCATGGACCCTATTGGCCTGGGGCTGGAAAACTTCGATGCCATTGGACGCTGGCGTACCGCTTATGGTACTGAGCTTATCGATCCCTCTGGGGTGTTGGAGACCGGGGAGGAATTTGCCGGACCTGCTGAATTGCGCAAAATCCTAACCGGTAAGCGTGAACTATTTGCAAAAACTTTAAGCAAGAAGATGTTGTCCTTTGCTTTAGGTCGATCATTGCAGTTTAAAGATACTCCGACCATAGAACGTTTGCAGCAAAGTTTATTGCAGTCTGATTTCGACAGTGAAAAGTTTATGATTGAGATTGCCAGAAGTTATCCCTTCAGGTACAAAAAAAGTGACAATAAGGATGTGGCACCAAAGCGTATTGCTGGATGATTTATGGTTTAATAATAAATGCTTAAAATATTGATAATAAAATAATTATGAGGTTGTAATGACTATGGAAAAGAAATGGGAAATACCTCGTCGTAGAATGCTGAAGGGCATGGGTGCCTGCATTGCTTTGCCTTTTTTGGAGGCTATGGTACCCTCAAGTGTTTTGGCTAGTCCAAGTATAAGCACCGCCAAGCGGGTGGTTTTTATGTTTTCTCCTAATGGTGTGTGTCCAGGCAAATGGGCGCCCACCGGAGTTGGCAGTGATTTTGAAATGTCCCCTATTCTAAAGCCATTGGAGCGACATCAACAGGACTTGCTGGTACTACAGCAGTTGATGAACAAGGCATCCACCCTGGGTGTGGAAGGACATTACACCAAAACTGGAAATTTTCTTTCTTCCATGGAAGTAGCTCGGACCATAGGTGCTAATATTAATGTGGGAGGACCTTCTATTGATCAGCAGATAGCCCAGAAAGTAGGCAGTGAGACTATTATACCATCGCTGGTATATGGTATAGACCAAATGAAAAGCGGCGTTTGCACCAGTACTGGTATCACCAGGTTATACGGATCCTATATTTCTTGGGAAACCGCCAATAAGCCATCCGCAAAGGAGATTAATCCGAGATTCGCTTTTGATCGGATGTTCCGTAATGTAGTACCTAAAAAAGATGCTAAGCCGGAAAATCCCTTAAAAGGTAGTATTCTGGATGCGGTAATGGAGGATGCCAAAGCTTTGCAAAAGAATCTGGGAATCGCCGACCAGAACAAACTGGAAGAATATTTGGCTTCTATACGCTCGGTGGAGATGCGTTTGGATAACAATGTTCAAATGAAGGATTTTGAGTCAGGTATTAGTCCCACCATGAAAAAGGAGTTACAGCGCCTAGATGTGGAAATTGATGAATTTATTGATCTGGAAGCTGGATTAGACATCACTGAGAAAGTCCGACTAATGATGGATATCATGGCCCTGGCTTTATGGAGTGATGCCAGTCGAGTGGGAACTTTTATGTTTGGAAATGCTGCCAGCAACAGGAATTTCGGATTTATAGAAGGGGTAAGGGACAGCTTTCATGCGGTATCTCATCACCAGAACGATGAGCGACGGATGTTGCAATATCAATTGATCAACACCTGGCATATGGAGCAGGTCGCTTACTTTTTAGATAAGCTTAAGTCCATACCGGAAGCTGATGGCAATCTACTGGACAATTCTATGGTAATGTATGGATCCGGATTGAGGGATGGTAACCGCCATGCAGAGGAAAATCTACCCATAATCTTAGCTGGTAGAGGTGGAGGAAAATTGAAGCCGGGAAGACACATTATTTTCGAAGAAGAAACACCGTTGGCCAATCTATATCAGACTATGGCACAGGTTATGGGTGTAGATGCCGATGGGTTTGCCGATGGCACTGGAATACTACCGGAAATATATGGGTAAGAGCAACAGCATACAGCAACAGCATAAAGTCTAATAAAACCTACCTGTATGCTTCACACTGTTGCTCTTGCTGAAAAATTGTATGCCCCACACTGTTGCTCTTGCTGAAATTATTAAATTAGCCGCTTTGTATTTTAATACTACACCCAACACATGAAGAAGAAAAAGCTCCGCAGTCACGAGTGGTTCGGTCGTGAAGGTAAGATGGGAATGATATACCGTTCCTGGATGCGCAATCAAGGTATTCCGGATCATGAATTTGACGGTAGACCGGTAATTGGTATATGTAATACCTGGTCCGAATTGACCCCTTGCAATGCCCATTTTAGAGAACTGGCAGAGTCCGTTAAAATAGGAGTTTACGAAGCTGGCGGATTTCCCTTGGAATTTCCCATCACCTCCTTGGGTGAGACCATGATGAGGCCCACCACTATGTTGTTCAGGAATCTGGCCAGCATGGATGCCGAGGAGACCATCAGAGC
>JANQPK010000433.1 GCA_028289505.1 Cyclobacteriaceae bacterium | reverse complement strand
TGAATCTGTAAAAACAATTCGTTTCCGGTTCTTGCTGTCGATTTGCTGGGCAATTTGATAAAAACTGTCAGCTGCACTTTCTAAATCGTTAACAATGCTTAGCAGGCTTCTCATTCTTATAGAAGCATTCTCACTGAGCCTACCTTCTCCAACCTTCACCAAATAATGGGTGATTTCTTCCTCCATTCGATCAGTAATATCTTCATACTTCTTTATTTTCCGAAGATTGGGAGAGTCCTCTGATTCGCCATACTCCAGCAGCAGATCTTGCAGTATCTTTGACATGCGACTGGTAGTTCTTCCCAACCTGGCTACCTCTTTTCGAGCTTCCTCCAAGGAAAGATCAGCGGTTCTCATAATTTCACTACCAATGTACTCCAGATGGAATTCTTCATCCTCTTCGCTTTTGGCAGGAACAAGTTTGATGGCCAGATCCACCAATAAGGGTACAAAACCAATTAACAGTAGCACATTGGACAAATTAAAGGCAGTGTGAAAATAAGACAGCGCAATTGGGACTGCCTCTGGATTGACAAACGGATCTCCGGCACCTATGCTAACCATTAAGTTCTTGATTATATTCAAGTAGATTGGCAGCATGAATATCATCCATGAGACACCTATGATGTTAAAAGTAGAATGAATCCGAGCCGATCTCTTGGCGTGTACATTTCCCACCAGCGAGGCAAGCTCTGCAGTGATTGTGGTTCCAATGTTTTCACCCAATACCATTGCTGCTCCCATTTCAAAAGGTATCCAACCTTCATTACACATAACCAGGGTTAAAGCCATGGCGGCGCTAGATGATTGTATCATTACGGTTAGTACTGCCCCAATGCCAATAAAGATCAAACGAGAAGCGAACCATCCCATATCTACATATCTTGACACAAAACTGAGTGCTTCAGGATTTGATTTTAGATCGGGCATTGAACTCTTAAGCTCGTCCAATCCCAGGAACAACAAGGCAAACCCTATGAGAAATTCTCCATAGTTTTTCAGGCTTTGCTTTTTGAAAAACATTAACGGCATCCCAACAGCAATCACCGGTAAGGCGATGGTGGATATCTTGACCTTAAACCCTAGTATTGAAAGGAACCAGGCAGTTACAGTAGTCCCAATATTTGCACCCATCATCACCCCTGCTGACTGCATCAAGGACAATAAACCTGCGTTCACAAAACTGACCGTCATCACCGTAGTGGCGGAAGACGATTGCACTAAACCTGTGATCAGAAACCCCGTAAAAACCCCTAGAAAGCGATTTTGAGTCATTGCACCCAGAATTTGCCGCAGCCTTTCACCAGCGATCTTTTGTATGCCCTCGCTCATGATTTTCATTCCAAAAATGAAAAACCCCAAGGCTCCCAGTAGGGTCAAAAAATCAAACAATCCGAAATTCATAGTATGGATAAAGGTATGTAAAGATCACATATTTGATGTTAACCTAATGTTAACAAAATGACATGTGCCAAAATTGTCCTATATTCTTTGGTATTAATAACTTAGGCGGTGTACTTGCGATTATGAAGTTTAAAAAGGCTACGAACCTATTCAATATGGACCGGATGATAGATCATCTAGTGGCCTTTGTTGAAACTAGGCTTGAAATTTTAAAGCTGGATTTTAAGGAAGAGTCTGTGCGTGTAATCGCCAAGTTACTTACCGGATCCTTAATTGTTTTGTTTGGTACCCTGTTCTTCATTTTTTTTAGTGTTGTGATCGCGATTATCCTGAATGAGGCACTAGATAGCTCATATATGGGATATGCCATTTTAGCTGCTTTCTTTTTCTTGATTTTAGTTAGCGTGCTTGTGATTAAGCAAACTCCGTGGTATCATAATAAAATAACCGAAATCACGGATCAATTAGTGGAAAATTCAAATGATACCGAAGATGAAAGAGACCCCGAAATCAACAGTAATAGCCAATAAAAGAAAGGAACTCTATCAAAAATCAGATCAGTTACGCTCTGAAATGACCACCGACATTAATAAGCTGAGAGTCGATATTGGCAGATTAGGGAAGAACTTCCTGATTATTGGTGGATCATTGTACGCGGCCTACAAAATTTCCAAATTGTTTACCGGATCTAATTCTTCTACTGAAGCCTCTCATTCGAACGTCATGCCATCTCAACAATTAGTTGAAACCAAGGAATCGTCGGTAATGGTATCGAAAATTAAAGAACAGATTACTTTATTTTTGCTAGCTTTAGCGTTTAATAAATTAAAAGAGTTCATTAGGGATTATTCAGCTGGCGAAGATGAGCAAAAAGATTCTTGAGACACTTATTGAACGGAGGTCCTCTGGGATAAAATCGTTTGCTTTATTAATTGACCCGGACAAAATCAAGGACCCTGGGAAGCTAGTAAAATTAATTAATATAGCAGTAGAGAATAAGGTTGACTACATACTTGTAGGGGGAAGCCTGTTAACCGGAAATAATTTACACCAGATTATTGAATTGGTGAAAGACCACAGTCAGTTGCCAGTGGTACTGTTTCCAGGAAATACCATGCACATTGATGTATCTGCGGATGCGGTGCTCTTCCTTTCCTTGATTTCAGGTAGAAATCCCGAATTGTTGATCGGCCAACAGGTCATTGCTGCTCCTGTACTCAAGAGGAGTAACCTTGAGATCATGCCTACCGGATATATGCTGATTGACTCGGAAAATCGTTCTACCGTATCTTATATGAGTAATACCACTCCCATACCTGCTGATAAGTTTTCAGTTGCGGTTTGCACTGCAATGGCAGGAGAAATGCTCGGTTTGAAATTGATCTATATGGATGCAGGTAGCGGCGCCAGATTTCCGATTAGCCAGAAGATGATTGCTGCAGTCCGAAGGGCCATTGATATTCCCCTAATCATAGGTGGTGGTATCAATTCTGTAGACAAAGCCCTCGCTAGTCTCAAAGCGGGAGCGGATATGTTGGTAGTGGGTAATGGTATAGAAGAAAACCCCAATCTGTTGATTGAGGTTTCTGATGCAATAAACAACTTAAATCAAGAATTAGACATTCATTAGGCTCTCCCGGCGACGCATTTTACCTGCTGGGATGCCAAACATCATTTTGAACCTGCGACAAAAGTAGGCGGTGTCTTTGTACCCTACTTCTTTCCCAATGTCGCGGATGCTTTTCTTAGTGGTTCTTAATAAGTTGACCGCCTTCTCCATTCTTTGATACTCAATATAATCTTGTGGGTTAATTCCGGTTAACATCTTGAAATACTGGCCCACATAATCCTCTGAGACATTGGCAACACTGGCCAGGGTCTTATTCGATAGATCACCACCAAGATGGTGCTTGATATAACCAAATATGTCTATAAGTCTCGGGTCTTTGAAATAGGTGGAATTAGTGGCCAATTGCTCAACGAATAGCCCGTTACTGAGAATGTGTCGAATAATCTCAACTACCAGATAATCTGTATTAATCTTGACAATTCGTCCTTTTCCAGGTTTCTCAGAAGTGTTTTCAGAGAGTACAACCTTGATTAAGGTGGTAATCAGGCTGTTGCCGCTGATTACAAAAGCAGGTAAATCCAAAGAGGCAAAGAAATTGACCGAGTCAAACACCTTGGCCTCAAAATTGATAAAACTGAAACTCTCATCAGTAGTTCCTCGCTGATGGTCGTAAGATTGAAAGTAAATCTCTTTGTTGTTGATGAAGTCGTCATTGGTAAGGGTTACCGCTGAGCCAGTGCCGTAGGTTAATGACGCGCTTTTTCCTCCAGGTACGAACAACACCTCACCTTCCTTTACGCTTTCACCATCTGCACCAAATCTAATCGATCCCTTGTTCAAAAGGACAACCGTATTTTCTACATCGTAGAAATTTGCAATTGTCACCGGCTTAAGTATCCTGATATTATTGGCCTTTATGAACCGTACACTCAAGGATTCGATTATCTTATTATAATCTTCCATGGGTTAAACATTAATCCAAAATATAAATATAGCTAAGTATATTTGGACAAAAGTAATACATATCTTTGAATTATACAAATTATAAATGATTTTTTATAATTTCTGGCACTACAGGGGCTGACTGAATGAGTAAATTTAACTGTTAGAACTTACAATTTAATAAGTTCCCGCGATATTACAATTTTTTGTATTTCTGATGTGCCTTCATAGATCTGGGTAATCTTGGCGTCTCTCATCAAACGTTCCACATGATAGTCTTTAACATATCCGTACCCGCCGTGTATTTGCACTGCTTCAACGGTAATTTGCATGGCGATTTCTGAGGCATAAAGCTTAGCCATAGCGCTGGTCTTGGCAAACTTCAGTTTGTGGTCTTTTTGCCAAGCAGCTTGCAAACAGAGTAACCTGGCAGCCTCAATCTGAGTGGCCATGTCCGCTAGTTTAAATTGAATGGATTGGTGTTTAGCAATTTCTACCCCAAATGCTTTTCTTTCCTTGGCGTAGCTGCGTGATCTTTCATAGGCTCCTGAAGCAATACCCAAGGCTTGCGCAGCGATGCCTATGCGTCCCCCGTTAAGTGTCTCCATGGCAAATTGAAACCCTGATCCATCCTCACCTACCCGATTGCTCTTGGGAACTTTGACATCGCTAAACATTAAGGAATGTGTATCTGAACCCCTGATACCCAGCTTGTCTTCCTTTTTACCCACCTCGAATCCATCCATATCCTTTTCGACAATCAAGGCGTTGATGCCTCGATGTTTCTTTTCAGCATCGGTTTGCGCCATTACCAGAAAAACCGAGGCACTGCTGCCATTAGTAATCCAGTTTTTTGTTCCATTAAGCAGGTAATGATCTCCCTGGTCTATTGCTGTGGTTCGTTGTGAGGTTGCATCTGAACCGGCTTCAGGTTCAGACAGACAAAAGGCACCTATAATCTTCCCACGTGCCAGGGGTTTCAGATATCGCTCTTTCTGTTCCTCGGTACCATATTTTTCCAAGCCATAACAAACCAGGCTGTTGTTTACCGACATGATCACCGAAGCAGAGGCGTCTATCTTGGAGATTTCTTCCATCGCCAGCACATAGGAGATGGTATCCATACCACCACCATCATACTTCGGATCGGTCATCATTCCCAGGAACCCCAGCGAACCCATTTTTTTTACCTGCTCCGTTGGAAATTTTTGATGGGTATCTCGGTCGATTACCCCTGGTAACAATTCGTTTTCCGCAAATTCCCGTGCGGCTTCTCTAACCGCCAGGTGCTCCTCGCTGAGCTCAAAGTTCATATTTTTCTATCGACGGTTCATAAATATGGCAAGGTAATAGAGCAGCGTTGCCAACGAACCGATAGCAGCCACAACGTAGGTTCTAGCGGCCCACTTAAGGGCATCTTTTGCAGCCTCATGCTCTTGGCTGGTTACAATTCCATTTTGATCTATCCAAGCCAAAGCTCTTTTACTGGCGTCGTATTCAACAGGTAGCGTCACAAAACTAAACAAGGTAGTGGTGGCGAACATTAGAATGCCTATCAGCAAGAGTTGAGGGAAGGTGTTGATAAACAGAATGCCTGCTAATAGTATCCATTGCATCCAACGGGAACTGATACTCACTACAGGAACCAGTTTTGATCGCATGGTCAGCCAACTGTAGGCGGTGGCGTGCTGGACTGCGTGACCGCACTCATGGGCAGCCACCGCTGTGGCTGCAGCATTTCGTGCCCCGTACACCACTTCACTCAGATTCACTGTTTTGGTGGCAGGGTTGTAATGATCAGTAAGCTGACCCCGTACCGATACCACTTTTACATCATTTATTCCATTATCTCTTAACATCATTTCCGCCACCTCCCTGCCTGTCAGGTTGGCTCTCAGCGGAGTTTGAGAGTACTTTTTGAATTTGCTTTTAAGCCGGTAGCTGACCAACCAGCTGACGACCATAACTATTCCGAAAATTACGTAGATCCCACCCATTTTAAGATTTTAAGTTTAGCCTAATCTTGTTTTTAGTATTCTGTAATTTATAAATATTGTTACTCTTTTACTTGTACGGATTGTGAGGCTTCCGGGGTTTTCCTTTCAATGTAAAATATTGCTAAACCAGCAACCAAACCCGCCAGTAATACCAAAATCATCTGTGATGAATGTAAGAGAAAAGCGAATGATAATCCATCAGTCTTACTGACTTTGTAATAGATCAGCAACCCAGCCACTAGCAAGTGGAAGGCTCCAATCCCCCCTTGCACTGGGGCGGACATTGCCAATCCTCCCATCACCAGCAGTGCTAATCCAGCTCTCCAGTCCAAGTGTGAGGTAGGCTCCATGGCAAAGAAAACCACATAACTCATAAAGTAGTACAAAACCCAGATTACCACAGTTGACAACCAGAAGGCCCAGGCATTTTGAAGTTTAGTGATGCTGGTGAAACCAATCCAGATTTCTCGCATCAAAGATCGAAGCTTATGCCACCATGATGTTTGCTTCACCTTTTTTTCAAGAATTAGCCATAAAAGCAAAATCCCAATCGGAATTAAAAGAAATATCCAAATGAACTCTTGCAATAGTGCATACAAGCTGGAAAGCTTGTCCATAAAAAGTGCGCTAAAAAAATCGCTCAGTTGATCAAATTCGATGATCAAAGTAATCCCAGTGATCATAAACAAGCATATTACATCAAGTACCCTTTCACTTACCACTGTACCTAAAGAAGAAGTCACAGGCACATTATTAGTCCTTTTCAATACCAGACAGCGACTTACCTCTCCCAATCGTGGAATCAAAAGGTTCACCAGGTAGCCAATCAGCAAGGCCATCAGGGATCTGCTGACACCCGGATTATGTCCGGTAGGTTGTAACAAAAGATTCCACCTAAACGCCCTGATCAGATGAGCTGAAATTCCAAAAAATAGCGACAACATTACCCAGGCATAGTTTACCTGTTTCATCCTTTCAAGGGTATCTGCAAACCCATCCTTATACAAGAACCAGAATAACAGCAGTGCTAACCCCAAAGAAAGCAATACCTTTAAAACTGAAAAAAGTCTCTTCCGATTAAATAACATTGTTCATGAAAACCTGTAGGTTATCAATTAGCCTAATATCACCTAGAAAGGCAGCTATACAAATGGAAAGAGGCTCACTACCCATTTCCGCACTGGGTTTTTCAAGCGTAAAAGCGGTGACTATTTCAAGATACTCTACCCTGATTAATGAAAATTGAGCTAAATGATCCAAACCAGTAGAAATTGCGGACTCAAATGAAGATTTTTCCTCCAATGCAGCCTTGACCAACTGCAGTGCAATAAATAATTGATTGGCCACCGCTCTCTCTTGCTGCCTCAGTCTTAGGTTTCGAGAACTCAATGCCAGCCCATCTGGCTCTCTGGCAATAGGCACACCAACAATTTCGACAGGAAAACTCAAATCCTCCACCAGCTTTTTGATCACAATCAATTGCTGCCAATCCTTTTCACCGAAATAAGCTTTATCCGGTTGAACCAGATGAAAGAGCTTGGAAACCACCAAAGCAACTCCTTTAAAATGACCCGGGCGATGGTGTCCCTCCAATAGGTGCTCCAATTGACCAAAATCCATTTTAAGCACAGGTTCCGTGGGATACATCACCTTGTCAGTTGGACAAAACACAGCTTGGCACCCTAGCTCTTTCAACATTTCTAAGTCTTTGTTGAGGTTGCGAGGGTATTTTACCAGATCCTGTTGGTCATTGAATTGCGTAGGGTTTACGTATATGCTGCAAACTGTGATATCGTTGCTTTTCATTGATTCTATCACCAACCTCGAGTGTCCTTCATGTAGTGCTCCCATAGTGGGTACCAACCCGATTATTTTGCCTTGGATTCGCTGATCGGTAATGTAAGATTGGAGTAATTCTGGGTCGGAGAAGATTTGCATTAGTGGTAAGATTACCTTTACCCTGAAGCAGCGAAAGTACTGGTAAAAACACAAACAAGCTTGAAATAAGGCAATATTTTTGTAATTTTGTAGTCCCGTAATCAGTTCTTACCAAAAAACACAACTATGTCAAAACTTCGAATACTCTATGTAGCTAGTGAAATAAATCCATTCCTTCAAACCTCAGAAGTAGCTGATTTTGTGAGGAGTTTACCTCAGGGGATGCAGGAACGAGGAATGGAAATCAGAATATTGGTACCACGCTTTGGCATCATCAACGAAAGAAAAAACAGGCTACATGAAGTAGTTAGACTTTCCGGCATCAACATTTCAGTAGGTGAGGAGGAAAAGCCTTTGGTCATTAAGGTCGCCTCAATCCCCAATGCCAAACTACAAGTATATTTCATAGATAACGAGGATTATTTCCATAGGAAGTCCGTATTCTTTGATAAAGAGGATAAGTTTTATGAAGACAACGATGAACGCGCTATATTCTTTTGTAAAGGCGTAATAGAGACCGTGAAAAAATTGGGATGGGCTCCAGATATCGTTCATTGCAATGATTGGATCACCAGTCTCATTCCTATGTATCTGAAGACTACCTACAAGAATGATCCTATTTTCCAAAATGCCAAGTGTGTTTTTACAGTATACGATAATGGTTTCAATCATAAATTCGATCAAAGCATGATTGAAAAAGTAAAAATGATTGATATAGAGGACAGCATGCTGGCAAATCTAAAATCCGCTGACTACGAAGGTTTGATTAAACTTGGAGCGGAATACTCTGATGCGGTAATCCGGGCTGGAGAAGAGGTTAGTGAAAGTTTGAACAAGTTGTTTGCTACACTTGAGAAGGAGAAGAAAGTAGATACCATCGAGAAGGATGATAACCTGCTCGACTCCTACTACAATTTGTACAATGAATTGGTTGACTGAGAATAGTTTACACAAGACTTATATTGGGCTGGTTTTACTGTCAGCCCTTTTTTCATGTGAAGATCCAAGCAGGCTGGGAATTGATCTGATCGGCAACAATGATGACCTGGGGGTGCTCTACACCGAAATACCCTTAACCTCAGAAGTGGTCTTACTTGATAGTATCAACACCACAAGTCGCGGCACCATGATGACCGGAAATCATACAGACAATGATTTTGGCAATTTAGAGGTGCAAAGCTATATCAGGGTGGTGCCGCCAGGGGTAGCTCCTGACATTCCAGAGTCGGTGGTGTCGGCGGATTCAATTCGAATGAATCTTAGATTCAATTACTATTTCGGCCAGAGTCCGGTTACACATTATCTAAGGGTTCATGAGTTATCTGAACAAATAGATACTGAACGAATCTACTACAGTTTTGACTCTACCAAGTTTATACCCACCAGTCTGGTGGATTCCTCTTTTACCGTAAGTGACCAGGATACCCTATTGAGCCTCAATCTCGATGCACTTAATGACAGGTTATTCCAGGCTATGTTAGGATACCAGCCCGATAGTGCAGGTGCGGCGGAATTCCTGGAGAATTTCAACGGGTTAACTCTGATTAGTGGTGCCAATAGCAACGCTGTACTGGGGTTTAACAGTCAGTTTAGTGATAGTCAACTTACCCTCTACTACACCACCAATGATACCGTTGTAAATACCATTGACTTTGGCTTCTCCTCCTATTACAATCGGATAACCCCGGATTATACGGGAACAGAATTGGAAGGCATCCAGTTATTAGAAGATTTTAGCCCAATTTCAGGAAATACCTACCTCCAGACTGGAGCGGGATTGGTGCCAAAAGTAAATTTCGATGCCTTTTATGATTTCATCGATAATGATACCACAGGATCCGTAGTGATCAATCAAGCCCTTATTGTAATGGATGAACTGCGAGGACTAGACGGTACCATCAATCCGCCAGAAACAATGTCATTTTATTATACCGACGAAAACAATCAGTTGGTGATGGTTGGAATTGAGAACTTGATGGTTCCAGCAACTATTCAAACAGATCAAGTCTATATAACTACTACCAGAAATAACCTGGACCCGTTCAACACCAGTTTGCGTTCGGTCAGAGCAGAGTTGGACACCGCAAACATTGATTATCGTCCTGAAATTACCCTGTTTATACAGTTTATGGCGGATGGCGCTTTTGACCGTAGCGCTACTGACAAGGTGTTGTCCATGCCATTCAGCTTTGTTGAAACCCCCACTACGGTACAGGAAATTGGAAGGAATGTAGACCGTTTTATAGTCACTCCTGACAACCTCCGTTTGGAAATTTTCTACACTCGACTTAAATAATTTACAAATATTCTTATTATCTTTATATTTTAACGAATATAAATGATAATACTATGTGCGGTATTGTAGCTTATGTTGGACCGAGAAAAGCTTCTCCGGTTATCATAAAAGGATTAAAGCGATTGGAGTATCGTGGTTATGACAGCGCAGGTATTGCCCTGATAGAAGACTCGAACTTGTCCTTGTACAAGAAAAAAGGTAAAGTAAGCGATCTGGAGCAGACATTAGGATCTCGGAAACTTACCAGTAATATCGGGATTGGGCATACCAGGTGGGCTACCCATGGTGAACCCAACGACGCCAATGCTCACCCACATTTCTCCAGTTCAGGTAGATTAGCCATAATTCACAACGGCATAATTGAAAACTACTCAGCCATTAAAACTGACCTGGTGAACAGGGGTTATGAATTCAAGAGCGATACTGACTCAGAAGTATTTATCTACTTTATTGAAGATATCCAAAGCAATAACCACTGTTCTTTAGAGGAAGCGGTCAGAATGGCGCTACAGAAAGTGGTGGGGGCCTATGCTATAGTTATAATTTCTCAGGATCAGCCCGATACCTTAATAGCTGCTCGTAAGGGCAGCCCCTTAGTGGTCGGTGTTGGAGATAATGAATACTTTATGGCCTCAGATGCTACTCCTATCGTCGAATACACCAATGAGGTGGTTTACCTTAACGATCAGGAGATGGCTATAATAAGCCCTCAAAGCTTAGTTATTAAGAATACCCAGGATGTAGAAACCACTCCTTATATCCAAACTCTTGACTTAGAATTAGATGCTATTGAGAAGGGAGGGTATGAACATT